>JAXDJQ010000118.1:0-4700 GCA_034667565.1 Actinomycetota bacterium | reverse complement strand
GAGTCGCACTCAGGGCAACACGCGTCGCTACTCGGAGCGCGACATCCAACGTTTGCGTCGGATCCAGGAACTGACGAACGAGGGCATCAATCTCGCCGGTGTCCTTCGGATCATGGAGCTCGAGGTGGAGAACGAGAAGCTACGGAGCGTTATCGAAGGCCGCGAACGGATGGCACTCGTGCCGTTGAGAGATGTGCGTCGCATCCGCCGGGTGATGAAGTCCGATCGGATCGACGAAGCGACGAAGCGCCGTACGTTCCAAGCACCACCCGCGTCCTCTTGACTCGATCCACCGTCGGTACCTCCGCCGGAGATGTCTCCGTTCTCTTAGACGGTGCGTCCAAGGGCCCCGAGCAGCTTGTGATCCTTGCCCACGGGGCGGGGTCTCCGATGGATTCGGACTTCATGGAGTTCTTCGCCCGCGAGTTGGCTACCAAGGATCGATCTGTTGCACGCTTCAACTTTCCGTACATGGAGCAGGGCCGGCGATCCCCCGGTCCGGCGAAAGCGTCCGAAGCTGCCTTCACCGACGTGCTCGAACATCTGCGTAAGAAGCTTTCTCCACGTTCCGCGTTCATCGGCGGGAAGTCATACGGCGGCCGGATGGCGTCCCACATCGCTGCTGCAGGAGCGGATGTCGACGGACTCTTGTTCCTCGGGTATCCCCTTCATGCTCCGGGGAAGCCCGAGAGCATGCGCGATGCCCACCTCTACGACATCGGTTGTCGGATGCTGTTCGTAGAAGGCACGCGCGATCCTTTCTGCCCCTTGGGCACTCTTGAAAAGGTGAGACGGAAGCTCCCCGAGTCGTCTCTCCTCGTCGTCCAAGACGGCGACCATTCGCTGAAGGTGCCAAAGTCGAGCGGGCGTAACACCGAAGAGGCGTGGCGCGAAGCGATCGCCGGGATACGGGAGTGGTTGGACGTAGTTAGCTAGATCGTCGGGCGGGGTGGCATCGGGGGCTGCGATCCCGCGAGTTCGCTCTGTCGCAATGCTGCGATCCGTGTCTCCAGCGGCGGGTGCGTGTCGAACATCCGGTTGAGCCACGTTCCCTGCTTCGTGCCCCGGCGCGTCTCGTTCGCCTGGCGCGCGATCGGTGACTCGATCCATAGATGCGCGGTGGCGCGACTCGCCGTCCTTACGACCGTTTGGTCGCCCTGCAATTTCTCCAGGGCGTGGATCAGGCCGTCTGGATGCCGGGTCAGGAAGACCCCATCGGCATCGGCGAGGAACTCACGCTGGCGCGACACCGCGAACTGAAGGAGTTGAGCGATCAGAGGGGCCACGATCAACAGCAGCAACCCGATGATCGCGAAAGGCAGTCCCAGGCCATTGCCCCTATCGCTCTTTCCCCCACCCCACCACATCGCCCGGAGCATCCAATCGGCCAAGAGGACGATCACGCCAACGAGGGTCACGGCGATAGTCATCACCAACGTGTCGCGATTCTTCACATGCGACAGCTCGTGGGCGATCACACCCTCGAGCTCGTCCCGATCCAGCTTCTCCATCAGCCCGGTGGTCACCGCGATCGCGGCGTGTTCCGGATTGCGGCCCGTTGCGAAGGCGTTCGGAGCCTGGTCCTGCACCACGTAGACCCGAGGCTTGGGGATCCCTGCCGCGATCGATAGTCCCTCGACGATGTTGTGCAGCTGCGCGAACTGTCGTTGGTCGGCCGGCTGCGCGTGACTCATGGACAGGGCGATCTTGTCCGACGCGAAGTAAGACCCCCACGTCATGAACACCGCGAAGATGACGGCCCCCCCGAGTCCCCAGAAGCCGATGTGGAGGAACTGACCAACGACCCAACCGATCAGCACGGTCAGGGCTATGAAGACAAAGATCAGGCCCCACGTCTTGCGGACGTTGGACGCGATGCGCTCGTACATCTACCGCGGTCCTTCTGTAGTTATGGAGTTGCTGGTCCCGCGGCCCCGCCCGAACCGAAGTCGACCTGCACGTTCTCACGCGAGGCCTCTTCTGCTTCGAAGTAGGCCTTCGGCTCGAAGTTGAACAATCCGGCAACGGTGTTCGATGGGAATGTCTCGATCGCGTTGTCGTAAGCCAGAACCTGCTCGTTGTAGAACTGACGCGAGAAGGCGATGCGCGATTCGGTCCCGGTCAACTCTTCCTGCAACGCGAGGAAGTTCTCGTTCGCCTTCAATTCGGGATAGGCCTCGGATACCGCGAACAGCTGACGCAAGGCTCCGGTCAGGATGTTTTCGGCCTGAGCCTGCTTCTCCACTCCCTGTGCGGCCACCGCTTGCTGGCGGGCTTGGATGACGGCTTCGAGCGTCTCGCGCTCGTGCGCCGCGTAACCCTTGACGGTTTCGACGAGGTTCGGGATGAGGTCGTGGCGGCGCTTGAGTTGCACATCGATCTGGGACCATGCCGCCTCAACGCGGTTGCGCAGCCGGACGAGTCGGTTGTACGTCGCTATCAGGAAGAACACCAGCAGCACTACGACAACGATGGCTATCCAGCCGATCGCACCCATCCAAGACCTCCCGGTTGGTCGATTCCTGCTACAAGAGTGCGTTACGACGCCCAGAACCGCAAATCCCGCCGGGTAGCATCGGCTCATGGAGATATCGATCGAGTACTGCGCTCAATGAGGCTACGCGCCTAGAGCCGTCGGTCTGACGGACCTGCTACTGGCCGAGTTCGAGCACGAGATCACTTCGCTCGCCCTCGTTCCCTCGCGTGGTGGTGTGTACGAAGTCACGGTCGACGGGGACCTCGTTTTCTCTAAGAAGGCATCGGGTCGCCATGCCGAGCACGAAGAGATCTTGAAGAAGATCCGCGAGAGGAACTAGGAACCTTTCGAACATCCTGCGTCTCTAACCCCCATCTGGTGTTCCCACAGGAGGTGCGGTGTGAGGCGGTTTCTGACTACTGGTTTGGCTGCGGCTTCTATCTGGCTGACGATCGCGGTGCCGGCGTCCGCCTGCGGAGGGCTGGTTGGTGCGAACGGGTCTATCAACCTCCTGAGAACGGCAACGCTTGCCGGCTACCACCAGGGCGTCGAGCATTACGTGACATCGTTCGAATTCGCCGGGGGTGGAGCCGAATTCGGGTCGATCGTTCCCCTTCCGGGCGTCCCTTCCGACGTCAAGCGCGGTGGACGATGGACACTCCAGCGTCTCCAGCAGGAAGTGGCTCCGCCCGTGTTCGAGGCGGCGGATACGGCAACCGCGGGGAGGGCCCTCGCGCTCCAGGGTGCCGAGGTACTCATGGAGAAAGAGATCGAGGCCCTCGACATCACGATTCTCAAGGGAGGAGCAGACGAGGTCGGGGTGTGGGCGAGGGACAACGGATTCCAGCTTCCACCCGACTCCCCCGAGGTGCTCGACTTCTACGCATCGAGGAGCCCGATCTTCATGGCCGCTCGCTTTGATCTACAGCGCGCTCGTGAGCTCGACCAAGGGATTGGCGACGGAACGCCGATCCACGTGGTGATCCCGACTCCGAATCCGTGGGTACCACTGCGCATCCTCGGCTTGGGGCGGCAGCCCAACGAAGTGATCGAAGCCGACGTGTTCCTCTTGACCGACAACGCGCCGAACCTTCTGCCGGGTCCTGGTGTTGGCGCCGCCGAAGGCATCACGATCGATCGTTCCCAGAGTGCGTCGGAGACATTGCTCGCCGATCTGCGCTCCGACAAGGGGATGTCGTGGCTCCCCGAGAGCGGGATGCACCTCACCTACATGAAGATCGATTCCAAAGCCAAGGATCTCGTCCACGATCTCGCGATCGATGCCACGGGTAATGGGATCCCTTCGCGCATCGCTGCTGGATTGAAGACATCCACTCCGGTATGGCCCACGCCATCTTCGGTTCCGATGTTGTTGTGGGTTGGCGTTGCCGCACTTGGTCTGCTCGTCATCGGGGGCCTGGTACGCGGGACGACGATGCGATGGCCCACCTAGATACCTAGGTCTGTAGTAGCTCTCCCAACTGGAACGCGAGCTCCAGCGACTGGCGTGCGTTGAGACGTGGATCGCACAGAGCTTGATAGTCGAGCTCCAAGGTCTCGTTGGTGACCTCGGTGTCGATGCATTCTGTGACGGCATCGGATGTGAGCTCCAGGTGAACCCCACCCGGGATCGTGCCCTCTTGTTGGTGCGCGACGAAGAACGCCTTTATCTCGGTGAGGATGTCGTCGAAGTTGCGGGTCTTGTAACCGGATCGGCTCATGAACGTGTTGCCGTGCATCGGATCGCATACCCACGTGACCGAGCGGCCGGAGGCGCGCACCGCTCGCAGGAGTGGTGGGAGCTTCTCCTCGATCTCCGCCGAACCCATACGGGCGATGAAGGTGAGTCGCCCCGGGTCGTTAGCGGGGTTCAAGCGGTCGGAAAGCGCTTCAAGGTCCTGCGGAAGTGCCGTTGGCCCGATCTTCACGGCTATCGGGTTGTGGACGCCACTAAGGAACTCCACATGTGCACCTTCTGGATCGCGCGTCCGGTCGCCGATCCACAGCAGGTGGGCAGAGCAGTCGTACCAGCCGCCCGTCAGGGAGTCCCGCCTGGTCAAGGCCTCCTCGTAGCCGAGGATCAGCGCCTCGTGGCTGGTCCAGAAGTCGACCTCGTGGACGCCCCGCTCGGTGGCCAGGTTGATCCCGCAGGCGGACATGAACCGCAGCGCCCGGTCGATCCCCGACGCGATGCGTTCGTAGCGCTGCCCCTCCAACGAAGAGG
>JAXDJQ010000117.1:0-6930 GCA_034667565.1 Actinomycetota bacterium | reverse complement strand
CATCGGGTCCGCCTCGATAGTCGTCCCCGCGTTCGACGGACGCCTCGGTCTCGGTATGTGGCAACGGGTTCTCCTAGTGGAGCTCAAAGAAGCGGCCTCTCGACCGGTCCTGGTACAGGTGCTGGGAGAGGGCTGATGGCCAAGACCGGCCTGCCCAAACAGGAAGAGGATTTCCCCGGCTGGTACCAGGAGGTCGTGAAGCAGGCCGGGATGGCGGAACACGGCATGTCCAAGGGCACCATGATCATCAAGCCCCATGGTTACGCGGTGTGGGAGTTCATCCAGCGAGCCCTCGACGACCGTTTCAAGGCGACGGGGCACGAGAACGTCTATTTCCCTTTGTTCATCCCCCAGCATCTGCTCCAGAAGGAGGCGGAGCACGTTGAGGGGTTCGCCCCCGAGCTTGCCGTCGTCACCCACGGCGGTGGTGAGGAGCTGGAGGAGCCACTCGTCGTTCGGCCGACCTCCGAGACGATCATCTGGCACACGTACAAGAACTGGATCCAGAGTTACCGGGATCTTCCGCTGCTCTACAACCAGTGGTGCAACGTGGTCCGGTGGGAGAAACGCTCGCGCCTCTTCCTCAGAACCACCGAGTTCCTCTGGCAGGAAGGTCACACCGCCCACGCGACGTCAGAGGAGGCGTGGGAAGAGACGGTGCGGATGCTCGATGTCTACCGCGAGGTGTCCGAAGACGTGCTGGCCATCCCGGTCCTGAAGGGACGCAAGTCGGCATCGGAGCGTTTCCCCGGGGCGGTCGAGACCCTTCCCATCGAGGGACTGATGAGGGATCGCAAGGCCTTGCAGTGCGGAACGTCGCATTTCCTTGGACAGAACTTCGCCAAGGCCTACGACGTGACGTTCCTCAACGAGAACGGCGAGCAAGATCATGCCTGGGCAACGTCGTGGGGCTTCTCCACGAGGATGATCGGCGGCACGATCATGGCTCACGGAGACGACCGAGGACTCCGTCTGCCCCCAGCTGTGGCCCCGGTTCAGGTCGTGATCGTCCCGATCTACCGGTCGGACGACGAACGGGGCGGAGTGCTCGTTGCGGCGGATAAAGCTAAGGCTGCGCTCAGTGGAAACGGTATCCGCGTGAAGATCGACGACCGCGATCAGCATCGCCCCGGGTTCAAATTCTCCGAGTGGGAGCTGAAAGGCGTACCTATCCGGATCGAGATCGGGCCTCGCGACGTCGAGGCCGACCAGGTCGTGTGCGCGTCCCGTCTCGACGGTACGAAGCAAACGTTGTCGTCGAGTCAGGTGATCTCCCAGATGCCCAAGCTCCTCGATGGGATCCAGAAAGGGCTACTGAAGGAGGCCCTCGACTTCCGGACCGAGAACACGCACGAAGCGAATGACTTCGAGACTCTGACCAGCGGCATCAACGAAGCCGGTGGCTTCTGGGTGGGCGGTTGGTGCGAGAGTCCCGAGTGCGAAGAGAAGGTCTCGGCCGCAACGTCGGCAACGATCCGGGTGCTTCCCCTCGAGAAAGAGGATCCGGGGGTCGCTTGTGCCGTCTGCGGTCAGCCCGGCACCGAGCGCGCTACCTGGGCCAAGGCCTATTAGACCCACGACCCGCTTGACGCGCCCCGACTAGGCTTTGCCCATGGCGAGGCGGATCGTGGGGTTTGGCGTGCTCCTGCTGGTGGCAGGGTCTCTTATGCCCACGGCGGGAGCGGCACCGGGCGTTACGAGGACAACGATCAAGATCGGCCTCCACGCTCCCCTAACCGGTGCTTCTCCCCTACCCTCCGATTCCATCGAGAAGGGCAAGGACCTCTACTTCCGGTGGCAGGAGAAGAACGGCGGAGATATCCGCGGCCGTACCGTCAACGTCATCCTGAGAAACGATCAGTACAACCCCTCGACCGCCGTCAGCGTTTGCAAACAGATGGTCGAGCAGGACCACGTTTTCATGCTTGTCGGGATCAGTGGCGCGGACCAGGTGACGGCGTGCGCCCGCTATGCGGCAAGCGTTGGGGTCCCCTACGTCTCCCCGGGCATGGCGACCAGATACCTGAAACAGCTACCAACGTATTTCGCCACGACGATGACCTGGGGGGGACAAGGTCGCTTGATGGGCCGGTACCTCATCGACAGGCTGAACGCTCGCGATCGGAAGAACGGTTCAGTTACCTTCGATAGTCCGACGTTCGATGAGGCCCGAGCCGGGTTCCTCAGAGGGATGGACGCGCCTGGCGTCCAGGTTGATTACGACCGGAAGGTAGCCACCGGAGCCGGTTCGACCGAGGCGAGAGCAGTCGTCGAAGAGATGAAACTTGCCGGCATCCAGAACGCCTTCATCAGCACGACGCCCGTTTGGTTCCTACAGCTTCTTCAACAGGCCAACACCCAGGGCTTCGATCCCTCGTGGGTAGGCATCGATCAGGGGATCGCTAAGGACACGGTCGCAGATGTCGGATGCCGTGGGGGCGGGTCGTTCGACGGAGCCAGATTCTTCTCGCCGTATCCCGCGGTTGCCGAATCAGATCGTTTCGACCCGGCATTCCGGAACGCGTCCCGCCACTTCTACCCCTCGAAGACACCGGATGACTTCATGTGGCAACTCTGGGCCTTGGATAAGACGGTGGCCAAGATGCTGGCTCTGCCCGGAGCCGACCTCACTAGGACCCGTTTCGTCAACCGCGTAGAACGCGCCGATCGGATCGCGACCGGGATCGCTCCGACCCTGCACTACACGCCGTCGGATCACTTCGGGGCGAACAGCACCCACGTTCTCAAGGCGGACTGTTCGGATCGCAGGTGGCACACGGTCGCCACGTTCAAGCAGCGCTTCTAGCTATCTGAGGCCGATGGCCTCCAGCAGCTGTTTATGGGTGTCTAGGATTATCGGGGAATCCACCACATCCGACTTGTCGTCGTGCACCCCGCGGAAGCGAGCCGTGTGCATGCCGATGTCGTGGGCTCCTGCGATGTCGGTCCGCTTGAGGTCGCCGACGTGGATGGCCTCCGGAGGGTGGAGAACGCCGAGGCCGGCGAGGGCCTTCTCAAAGATCTCATTGGCAGGCTTGGGGACACCGACCTCGTCAGAGAAGCACATGACCTCGATGTACTTCGCGAGACCGCAGTCCTCGAGCATCTGACGTACCACACGGCCCGGGCTCAGCCCGGTGTCGCATACGAGTCCTATCTTGATGTTTGCCTGCTCGAGCGCCGCGAGCGTCTCCTCCGCCCCTTCGACGGCTTCGACTCCGACCTCGACGGATGCTTCCTCGAACTTCCGGGTGAGCTCCGTGATCCGATCGTCGTCGAATACACCGCGAGCTTCGAGGCAATAGGCCGCCATGCGGCCTGCTCCGAACGATTCGACCTGCTTCCATGCTTCGTCGTGCTTGGCCCAGGCCTCCTTCAGGAGCTGATCTGCCTCGGCCTCCTCGATGCCCAGAGAATCACAAAGGGCGCCTAGTCGTTTCTTCCAGGCGCCCTCCCAATCACGGTCTTTCAGCAACGTCCCCCAGCAGTCGTATGTCACTGCTCGGATGCCATCTACTCTCTTAACCAAGCCGCATCACTCCTTCGAGTTCTGTAACCATCATCTCTTCACTCATTCGAGAGTCATTCCTTGAACAGATGATGGTTCCGCTGCCGGTCTTCCTTCACGACACAGGTCCCTTCCGCTCGGGCCACGACCTCTGGGTCTCCGAGGAGATCCGCGGCTGAGTCCGAGACGTCGGGACGAGACTGCGCATATCTAAGCACCTCGAAGACCATCGTCCTAGAGGTCTTGCCCTGCTTGGCTATCCGGCCGGTCACCTCGATGAAATCCCCGGCATAGAGGGGGGCCAGGAACTCCACCGAGGAGTAACCCGCGAAGAGCCCCTCGTCTCCATCCGACCGGATGCACAGCTCCGTTGCTATGTCTCCGAAGAGCTCCATGAGCTTGGCGCCCGCCACTAGTCCACCACCGTAGTGAGCATCCGATCGTCCCAACCGCATGCGATGTGTCGCTGTGATGTCGGTCATGAGGCCCGCTTCGCGATCGTCCAGGCGAGATAGGAAGCCACTTCCGAAGGCTTGGTGCCTCGACCGAAGATCCGGTCGAAACCGAGGGCATCTGCTTGTCCCGGATCGAATCGCGGACCTCCACCGACAAGGATCAAGTGGTCTCGTTGCCCGGCCGCGACGAGGGCCTCGCGAACTTCTTCGAGGTGGTGGATGTGGGCGTCCCGTTGGGTGACGACTTGGGAGACCAGAACGGCGTCGGCCTTCTCGGCCACAACCGCCTCGACGATCTGATTCGGTTCTACCTGTGCGCCCATATTGACCACTTGCATCTCGGCGAAGTATTCCAGGCCCTTGTCACCGGCGAAGCCTTTCATCGACAGGATGGCATCGAGCCCTACCGTGTGAGCATCCGTTCCGGTGCACGCACCGACCACGACCAAGCGGCGCTTCAGGTGCTCGCGGATCAGCCGATTCACCTCCGGAGAAGCGAGGTCGGGGAAGTCGCGCTCTGCGACGGTTACCTCTTCAGGGTCCACCTCATGCGTGGTCGAGCCGTACATGACGAAGAACGTGAAGGCCGGGCCCATCGCCTTCATATGGACCACCTGGGGGCGCTCGAACCCCATCTTTCGCGCCAGCTCGAGGGCAGATTGCCTGGCGCGCTCGCCTTCCGCGATCGGAAGCGTGAACGAGAACTGGATCAGTCCGTCGTTCGAGGCGTCGCCGTAGGGCTTCACGTTCACGAGACGGCTCCTGTGCGCTCGGTGAGTAGATCGGTGATCGGGTTGAAGTACGAGTCGGACCTCGTGACGACCCCATCCAATCCCCTTCCGCCGTTGCGGGTGCGAACCGTGTCGGCGAACATGCCGGCCTCGATCGCAGCGAACATACCCATCTCGGCGACCTTGCGAAGCATCTGCCTGCACTCCTCGAGCACCTGCGACGCGCGGCGTTCGACGTCGCCTCCGTCCTCGTAACGCATCTCGCCCGCAAGGGTCGATGCACCGCGGAAGATGTAGCTGGCGTTCTCGAGAGCAAGGTCGCGATCGCTGAGGAAGGGGGTGTGCACACCTTCGGTCATCATCCCCAGCAAGATGATGTCCTGACCGGTCAACGCACCGACCAGATTGAACATCCCGTCGTACAGGAAGCCCTGGAAGATGTTGCCCGTCATGTGCTTCGTTGGGGGCATGTACTTGAGCGGAGCGTCGGGGAAGCACTCACGTATCAGTTGGGCGTGCGCTATCTCCATCGCGATCTGGTCGGGCACCGCGGGGTCTATCTCGAACGCGTGACCGAGGCCCATCTGCTCGGAAGGCAGGCCTGCAGCGAGAGCCAGCCGCTCGTTCAGGAACTGGGATGCGAGGACGGTATGGGCCGACTCGATCGCGTTGGCCGTGGTGAGGTAGTTGTCCTCGCCGGTGTTGATGATGATCCCGGCGAGAGCGTTCACCATCCGGGAGAAATGTTGGTCGGTGAACGTGCGCTGCATGTTGATATCTCTGAAGATGATCCCGTACATGCAGTCATTCAGCATCATGTCCAGACGTTCCATCGCTCCCATCGCGGCGATCTCGGGCATGCACAGCCCGCTCGCGTAGTTCGTCAACCGGATATAGCGACCGAGCTCAGCGGCAACCTCATCGAGCGCGGCGCGCATCAGCTTGAAGTTCTCTTGCGTTGCGTAGGTGCCGGCGAAACCATCTGTCGTTGCGCCGTACGGGACGTAGTCGAGCAGGGACTGACCGGTTGACCGGATCACGGCGACCACATCGCACCCTTCTCGCGCGGCCGCTTGTGCCTGGGGGATGTCCTCGTGGATGTTGCCGGTAGCCACGATCTCGTAGAACCACGGTTTGGGGGCCTCCCCCACCCTCGCGATCGCCGCATCTCTATCCGTCCGAGCGTTGGCTATCAGATCTACGGCGGTAGCACCTTCCCGATTCGCGCGTTCGATCGCTATCTCCAGATCGAAACCATCGGGCCAGGTGACCTCGCGCTCGCCCGACGCGATCCGCTGCGCCTCCGCCGCTATATCCCCGCACCCTGTTTCGACGTTGTTGAAGAACGGGATCGTCGCACCGCGCTCGAGTCCTACGGCGGCTTGGATCTTGTCTACGACGAGATTCGGGATGGGAACGCCCTCGACACCTTCACCGACGACGCCGTCGACTCCGCACAATCGCAGCGACGCTCGCTCGATCGAAACCGTCGTGTGGGTGGTCGCGAGCTCTTGTATCGGGGATGCGATCTCGGCGGCGAGCTGCCTGCATTCGTCCACCGCTTCCCTGTCGATGTTCAAGCGGCCGATGGGGCGCGTGAATTCGCTCACGATGTCTCCGCCTCGCTCTCAGGCCAGACCCGTTGCCCTAGGACCCAGGTTCCCAGCACGTTCGTTGCACCTAGCTCTTCCACCGTTGCGGTCGCGGGGTTCTTGTCCAGCCAGACGAGGTCGGCAGGAGCGCTGGGCTCCAGGCTTCCGGCCAAGGACGGGCCATCTGCGAGGGCACGGGCTCCCGTCGTATGAAGGCGAAGGGCTTCGATCTTGCCCAGTTGCTCGTCCGCGATGTGATGTGACCTTAGGGCAGCGATCTGCAGCAGTGGATCCATCGGCGTGACGGTCGAGTCCGACCCTGCACCGACCATCAGTCCGTTTCCGAGCATGCTGGCGAACCGGTTCATGCCTCGTGCACGGTCCCATCCGATCCGCTTCGAATAGAGACCCTCCTCGCCGCCCCAGTAGAGGTCGAACGCCGGCTGGATGCTGGCACGGAGCCCGAGGGAGCCCGCACGGTCGAGATGATCGTCCGAGGAGCACTCGAAATGCTCGATGCGGTGACCGAGCTCTCGTACGGCATCCACTCCAACCTTGTCGGCGACCCTCTCCCAGGTAGAGATGGCCTGCTCGATAGCAGCGTCGCCGATCGCATGAACCCCGCACTGCATGTCCAGCTCTTG
>JAXDJQ010000116.1:0-15242 GCA_034667565.1 Actinomycetota bacterium | reverse complement strand
GGATACAACCACCGGACGAGCTGGTGCAGAGGCTCAGGAGAGATGTCCTCATGGCCCAAAGTGCGATGTGGTGGTCCGATCCCGAACGCCTCGATATCGGGGACTCGTTCGCCGAGGATGCGCAGGCCGAGGCTCTAGCGGAGCTCGACAAGATCTCGATCAGCGGCCGAAGGAACATCACCCTCACCTCCCGTCGGGGCCCTGTTCCCCTCGTGCTGACGAATGGAACCGAATACCCCGTGAGCCTAGAGATCCACCTTGAGTCCGCGGACCGAGATCTCGAGATCAGCGACCGGATCGTCACCCAGGATTTCGATCCCGGCGCGACCCCACTTCCCGTTCAAGCGAGTGCGCGGTCGAGCGGCATCTACCCCGTCCGGGTACGGATCGAAGCAAGTGACGGATACGACATCTACGAGACATCGATATCGATCCGATCCACAGAGTTCAACGAGATCGCCCTGGCTATAACTCTTGGAGCCTTCCTGTTCCTGGTCTCCTTCTCCATCGTGCGCAGCATCCGCCGTCGACGAGAGCCCCAAGAACCGACGGAAGCATGAGTTCCCTAGCGCGCGCTTCTGCAGTCATGACCGTCGGCACGGTGCTCTCGCGTGTTACCGGCTTGGCTCGTCTAGCCGCGATCGTCGCGGCGCTGGGCGTAGCTGAAGGCCGCATCGCAGATACCTACAACCTCGCGAATACCGCTCCGAACATCATCTACGAACTGGTCATCGGAGGCGTCCTGACGTCCGTCTTCGTACCCGTGTTCGTCGAGCTGCTCGAGAAGGAGGGCAGAGACCGAGCATGGGAGGTCGGCAGCGCCATCATCAACCTGTCACTCGTCGTCCTCACGGCGATCACCGCTCTGGGGATCCTCTGCGCGCCGTGGATCGCTCGCTTCTACACGCTGACGCTTGAAGGCGACGAAGCAGTGCTGCAGCAACGCGTGCTCACGTTCCTCTTACGTCTCTTCATCCCCCAGATCATCTTCTACGGCCTCGCCGCGATCACGGCTGGGCTGCTAAATGCGCATAAGCGGTTCGGGGCTCCGATGTACACGCCGGTCCTCAACAACCTGGCGGTTATCGCGGTCTTCCTCGCGTTCCACCAGGCTTATCCGTCGGGGGTCGGGCTTGCGACCGCAACAAGCCGGCAACTATGGATCATCGGCCTTGGCACAACCGCCGGGATAGCGCTGATGGCCTTTGCACAACTGCCGTTCTTGAAAGGTTTAGGTAGGTACCGCCCCACGCTTTCTCTTAAGCATCCCGCGGTACGCAAACTCGGCCGCCTCTCCGTCTTCGTCGTCGGTTACGTCGCTGTCAACCAGGTCGGATATCTCATCGTTCAAGTCCTGGCCAACGATCAGCAGGGCGGTTACTCCGCATATATCTCTGCATTCACGTTCTTCTTGCTTCCACATGGCCTCTTCGCCGTGTCGGTCATCACCGCGCTGCTACCGGGCATGAGCCAGCACGCGGTGAACTCCCGCTGGGACTCATACCGCGAGCAACTCTCGACTGGGATCAGAGCAACGATGCTGCTGATCCTTCCCGCTGCGATCGGATATTTCGTTCTGGGCGAACGGATCGTGCGTCTCCTACTCGAGAGAGGCGTCTTCTCGGGGACGTCGACCGAGCTCGTGGCGGGGGTCTTGCGGTTCTTCGTGCTGGGTCTGGTGCCGTTCTCGTTGTTCCAATTATTCCTGCGCGCCTTCTACGCCTTGCAGGATACGAAGACCCCGTTCCAGATCAATTGCGCAGCAGTGGCGGTCAATATCGCAGTAAATCTTCCGATGTACGCCTGGCTCGGTGTGAAGGGACTTGCCGCTGGTCACGCGATCGCCTACACATTCGGTGCGATCGTCCAGGGTCGGATCCTCTCCCGCCGCATCGGGGGCATGGACGTTCGCGGCATCAGCTCGAGTGCTATGCGGATCGTCACCGCGGGCATCGCCATGGGGATAACAACCTGGCTGACGAGCGAGCTGACCAGCCGGGTCTGGCCCGGAGATGCGACACTGGCCCAGGTGCTGGGTCTGGTGATCCCGGTGGTTGCGGGTGGCGTGTCGTACCTAGGCTTCGCCTCCCTCTTCGGCGTGAAAGAGTTGGCCATGGTGAAAGCCATGATCGCAAGACGGACGGTGGTAGATGTTTAGCGACGATGTTGGGTGACCGATAAAGATCGGAGATGTTCGCCCATCCCGGCGATAGAAAGTCGAGCGCGGAATGATCTCAGGTTTCCTAGTGAAGATGGTGATCGGGTTCGCGATCGTCGCGGTCATCATCTTTGACGGTGGATCGATCCTGATCAATTTCTTCACGCTCGATTCGAGAGCAGACGAGATCGCGGTCCAGGTGACGACGGATCTCGAGGGCACCCCGACCGAGGACACCCTCCGCACCGAAGCGACCGCGCTGGCCAAGGAATCCGGCGCCCGACTCATCGATCTGACGCTCGAAGGCGCGGTCGTCCACCTCACCCTGCGACGCAAGGCAAGCACGATGGTCGTTGGCAAGATCGGCTGGTTCAAGGACTGGACGCGTGCCACGGCGGAAGGTCAGGCCGGGACCTGATCGCAGCCGTCTCACGATTCACGAATAGCATCGCGACACATGCCGGAGGTAGATGACGTCCTTGCGGGACGTTACGAGCTCGAAGAAGTCATCGCGAGCGGAGGCATGGCAACAGTGTGGAGGGCTCGCGATCAGGTTCTGGCTCGCATCGTCGCGGTGAAGATTCTGCATCCCCATCTTGCGAGCGACGAAGCATTCCTGGAACGATTCCGACGCGAAGCCATCGCTGCGGCTGGACTTACGCACCCTCATGTGGTGGCGGTCTACGACACCGGCGAAGCGGAGGAAGCAGACTCGAGATGTCACTACATCGTCATGGAGCATTGCGGAGGAGGAACGCTCGCCGATCTCTTGCGAACGACGGGGCCATTCGAAGCTGCCCGAGTAGCAGGGGTCGGCACCACCATCTGCGATGCACTCTCATACGCCCACGAACGCTCCATCGTTCACCGCGACGTGAAGCCCGCGAACGTCCTGGGTGGTGACGATGGCTTGCTCAAGGTAGGAGATTTCGGCATCGCTAAAGCCATCAGCGCGGGCGGTGACATCACGACGACGGGGAAGATCATGGGAACCGTCGCGTACATATCTCCTGAATATGCGACCGATCAGGAACTGGATGCCAGATCGGACATCTACTCTTTAGGGATCGTTCTGTATGAGCTCGCCGTCGGGCGGCCGCCCTTCCAAGAAAGCACCAGCATCGCGACCGCGATGCGCCACATCAAAGACGCGCCGCAACCACTGAGGAACATCCGCGCGGGGATCCCTCGGTCGCTCGAGTCCGTTGTGATGACCGCCCTAGAGAAGGACCCCGATAAGAGATTCCAATCCGCGGCCGACATGGCGACTGCATTAGCCTCCGTCGCTTCCCGGGGTGAGAGGACCCCTCCTACCGTGGTGCGTCGAACGAACCATGAGGACTCGCCGTCGTCGTTCCGAGCGGAAAGTCGCTGGATCATTCCCGTCTTGGGCTTGATCATCGGAGCGGTCTTGCTTGCGGCGATCGCAGCTTGGGTCATCGATGACGACCCTCGGGCCCCCGAACGATCTCGGCGCGGTTCGGGTTCGGGTTCCGGGGCGGTTGTCGCGCTCAAGGTGGATCCTCCGAGCGATTTCGATCCCTATGCAGACGGAACCGAGGACAGCTCAGGGCTTGCGGCGGTCGTAGACGGAGACGCCACGACGATGTGGAAGACGGATACCTACCAAGAGCCACTTAGCTTCTACAAGCCGGGCGTAGGGGTGCTCTTCGACCTCGGTAGCTCCCGGTCTGTGGTGCAAGTGGCTATCGAGACCCCCGATCAGGATCTAGATGTTGAGGTGCTGGCCGGTGATGACCGGCCTAGCACCGACACGGATCTCGACTCGGTATCAGCAGCCTCTTTCTCCGGTGAACACGTCTTCGATGTCTACTCGACGGCAAGGTACTGGCTCGTTTGGATCACCGACCTCCCAGGAGGTCAAGGTGGAGTCGCATCGCTCGGAGAGGTGACGTTCCTTGGCCCTTGATCGCTCCGACGAGGATCTCGTCAAAGCTTTCACGCGCGGTGACGTGAACGCATTCGAAGAGCTGATGCGCAGACATGAGGACCGGATCTTCGCGCTCGCGTATCGCATGACGGGCAATCGGTCGGACGCACTCGACGGTACTCAAGATGCGTTCACCGCCGCCTTCCGGAACGCCAAGAAGTTCAAGGGGAACAGCGCGTTCTCAACGTGGCTCTACCGGATCGCGATCAACTCGTGCACCGATCTGCTGAGGAAACGGCAGAGGCAGGTTCCGGTCGAGGAGGTCGAGGACAGAGGCGAAGCTCCGCGCGAGATCGACGACCTCGGGTTAAGGATGGAGTTAGAGGAGGCCTTGGCCCAGCTCTCGCCGGACCACAGGGAGGCCGTCGTCATGCATGACGTCGGCGGTTACCCGTACGAAGACATCGCCGTCCTCACTGGCGTCCAACTGGGCACCGTGAAGTCCCGGATCAGCCGGGGGCGACAGAAGCTCGCAGAGATCCTGGAACAACGCGACCCCCGTGGTGCGTCCAAGGAGACGACATGACCCAGATATCCCACGAACGTTGTTCCGAGCTGCTGGCGCTTTACGTGGAGGGCCGGCTCGAGTCTCCCGTCCGGGCGGACGTTGCCGCCCACCTGGGGGGCTGCCTTGCATGCTCTCGAGAGCTGACCGCGCTCGAGGCCCTGTCTCCCGTGCAGTTCGAACCCTTGAGCGGCATGGAACGTGACGCCCTTACCCGGGCGGTGCGCGCGGCCATATCCCCGCAAGCACGCCCCGGGCTGTTCGAGAGGTTCGGGCGCCGGATGAACGCGGCCCTCGGGGCGGTTGCCTTGCTCGCCATCATCCTCGTCGGAGTTATCTCGTGGCCCGATCAACAAGATCCCCAGGGGGCCGCCGTTCCGGCCGAAGACTCTGGCGCCGGCGGTGACACCGGCTCCCAAACAGAACAAGCCACCGCGACGGAGATCCAGGCCGAGACCGCCGACCAAGCAAGTGGAGCTCAACCGGCGGCTAAGCACCGGAGCGGAACGGACAACTCGACCGGCTCGGCGGCGGCGGGAACCACCCTGAAGGCCGAAGCCGGTTCGGACACGTTCTTGGACACGTCGGTAGCGACGGGGCCGTTCGCTCGGGAAGGGTTAGACCTTCCTGCCCTTCAGCCGGCCGCCTTGGCGGGAGCACCCTCAGCGGCGGATCAACAAACGAGCTTGTACTCGGCGGTACAGGATCCACAGGTAATGCGATTCATCAACGAGTGCACTCAGGTGACCATCAGCACGAGCCCGTTCCCGCTGACCGCGACCTCGGCCGTCTATTACCCGCGCGACGAAGTCCTTGTGATCGCCTTCATCTGGACCGAAGAGTCGACCGGAACCGTGAACTTCGAGCTAAGAGGGTGGCGCGACGGTCGCTGCGACCGCGTCACCCCGATCTACCGGAGAGGTATCGCCGAGTAATGCGGACCCGTTCCACGGGTCCTGTTGCTAGGCCGGTGTCGTCGTAGCCGACACGTGGCCTAGTGATGCGGAAGTAACCCTGGGAATCATTGAGGCAAGTAGGTCGTTCGGTAGGGTGTGACGACGATGGGTGAAAAGCCTCGCGATGTAGTGATCATCGGCTCGGGACCGGCTGGTCTAACGGCAGCTGTGTACACGGCCAGAGCCAACCTCAACCCGTTGATGATCGAGGGTGTCGAATCCGGTGGGCAGCTGATGCTGACAACTGAGGTAGAGAACTACCCCGGTTTCGTCGACGGGATTATGGGTCCCGAACTGATGGAGCGGATGCGCAAACAAGCGAGCCGCTTCGGGACCGAGATCGTTACCGACAACGTCACCAGCGTCGACTTCACCACCACACCTTTCACAGTGGGAACCTCTTCCGAGACGTATCTGACTCGCGCTGTCATCATCTCGACCGGCGCTTCCGCCAAGATGTTGGGAGTGCCGGGAGAGAAGGAACTGCTGGGTCACGGTGTTTCGACCTGCGCGACCTGCGACGGCTTCTTCTTCAAGGAGCAGGAGCTGCTGATGGTCGGTGGTGGCGATTCTGCGATGGAAGAGGCAACCTTCCTCACGAAGTTCGCCTCGAAGGTCACCATCGTTCACCGGCGCGACACGCTGCGCGCATCGAAGATCATGCAGGACCGAGCTTTCGCGAACCCCAAGATCGAGTTCGTCTGGGATTCGGTGATCACCGAGATCTTCGGCAACGGCAAGGTCGCCGGAGCGAGGATAAAGAACCTGAAGACCGGCGCTGAATCCGAGCTTGCCGCGGGCGGCGTCTTCGTCGCCGTCGGCCACACGCCGAACACGCGGATCTTCGAGGACAAGCTCGACCTGTCCGGGGGCTACATAGTCACGGAAGCCGAGGGAACGCAGACCTCGGTACCCGGTGTTTTCGCCGCCGGCGACGTCGTTGATTTCCGCTACCGACAGGCGATCACCGCAGCGGGGATGGGGTGCATGGCAGCGATCGACGCGGAACGGTACCTGGAGAGCGTTTCCGCTCACTAGCTTCTACGCTTCGTCGATGCGGATACGCAGGGTGGCCCTTCTAGCGCTTGTGTTGGTTATCGGGCTGTCTCCCGGGGGCCTTCCTCGTCACGCGGAAGCCGCGGTGTCGCCTCTCATCTTTCCCGTAGCCCGCACGACGTGGTACTCGGTCATCAACTTCGCCAACGATTGGCATGCTCCACGCATGCGCAAGATCGGAGGACGCTGGCGTCAGGTCGGAGTGCATGAGGGCAACGACATATTCGCCGAACCGGGGACACATATCCGAGCGATAGCTCCCGGGATCGTCGAGAACATCGGATGGCTTTTCTATTCCGGCTGGCGGGTCGGTATCCGAGGGAGCGACGGTCGCTACTGGTTCTACGCGCACATGCAGAAGTTCGCCCCCGGCTTGAACGCGGGGGACTATGTCGCGGCCGGAGATTTCATCGGGGAGGTCGGCAACACCGGCTACGGCAACCGCCCGGGCCACAACGACGAATTCATCTACCACCTCCATGTGGGGATCCAGCAAGCGGATGGAACCTGGGTCAACCCCTATCCACTGATGCGTCGGCTCTACCGTCGGGCGACGTCGTGAAGGAGCTGATCCGGGAAGGAGACCGATCTCAACAGGTCGCCGATGTGCAGATGCGATTGCGTTCGCTCGGCATAGCCATCGACGACGAGACGGGGACCTTCGGGCCGTCAACCCGACAAGCAGTGCGCAACTTCCAACAGACCAGGGAGATCTTGTCCGATGGGGTCGTTGGACCACAGACCTGGAGCGAGCTCGTCGAAGCTTCGTGGCGCCTGGGTGATCGATCCCTTTATCTGAAACAACCGCCCCTGCGCGGTGATGACGTCGCCTCGTTACAGAGCCAGCTCAATGCCTTGGGATTCGATGCGGGTCGCGAAGACGGGATCTTCGGCGCCAACACTGCTGCTGCTGTGCGCGGCTTCCAGAAAGAATACGGCGTTGCCGAGGACGGGATCTTCGGGGCGGCTACGAATGCGGCCCTCTCGGGCCTTCGGGTGGACCGGCCTGGAACCGCGAGGAACCTACGCGAACAGCTCAGTCGGACCGAGCATCCCGGTTTGCAGAGCGCGCTCGTGGTTGTCGATCCGGGCCACGGAGGAGCGGACACCGGAGAGAAGCTGAGTGGACTACGAGAGGCGGACATCTGCTGGGAGCTCGCCGTCCGCCTCGCCGAGCGACTGGTCGAGCGAGGGGCGCGCGTCCGCTTCACGCGGACGGAAGCCGAAGGTCCATCCGCTTCCGAAAGAGCACGGCGCGCTAACGAGATCGAGGGGGATCTGTTCATCTCCCTTCACCTGAACGCCCACGACCGATCCAGCGCGGAAGGAACATCTACCTATTACTTCGGATCTTCGAAAGTGGGGGAGGCCCTGGCGGAGATGATCCAGGCCGAGCTCGTGGATCTCGGACTGAAGGATTGCAGGAGCCACGCGAGGTCCTACACGATATTGAAGGAAACGCGCATGCCCGCCGTCTTGGTGGAACCCGTGTTCATCACGAATCCCGGAGAGGCCGCGCGCTTAGACGACCCCCACTTCCTGAGTCGTATCGCGTTCTCCGTTGCGCGCGCGATCGCGCGCTACTTCGACGAACGGGACGATTGACCTAAGCGTCAGTAAGGAGAAACTGTTTCTGCCGGTTTCGAGTCACCGACCATCACCCCTAGCAACCGCTCGAGCTCCTCGAGCGACACGAAGTCGACGACGATCTTGCCCTTGCGCTTGCCCATCTCCACGCGCACCCTTGTCTGCAGCCGTTCGCCCAACCGTCGTTGGGCTTCAGCGACCATCGGGGCACGCTCGGTCGGTTGCAATCTCGGGCTCACCCCGGATGCGCCAGTGATGCCCTGGTAGGTGCGCACGACATCTTCGGTCTTGCGGACCGACAACTCTTCTGCCGCGACCCGCTTCGCCAGACGCTCCTGGAACACCGGATTCTCGAGGCCCAGTAAGGCGCGTCCGTGACCCGCCGTGAGGCGGCCGTCGATCACGAGTCGTTGCACCGACGTTGGAAGGTCCAGCAACCGGAGTGAGTTCGAGATCGTTCCCCGGGTCCGTCCCAACCTGTCCCCAAGAGCTTCTTGGGTGAGACCGCCGTCCTCTATCAGCTGCTTGTACGCAGCTGCCTCCTCGATGGCGTTGAGGTCCTCGCGGTGGAGGTTCTCGACCAAAGCTCTCTCGAGTGAGCCCCGTTCGTCGGTGTCGACGATCACCACCGGGACCGTCGCCCGTCCCGCCGCGCGTGACGCACGTAGTCGTCTCTCGCCGGCGATCAGTTCGAACCGGCCGGAAGGCATCGCTCGCACCAACAGAGGCTGCAGTACTCCGAGCTCTTTGATCGACGTCGTTAGTTCTGCCAAGGACTCGTCCTCGAACGTGGTGCGCGGCTGGCGAGGATTAGGGTCGATCTGCTCGATGTCGATCTCATCGAGGGATCCCTTGCCTTCGAGGGCGTCACCGCGTTGTTGCGACGGCAACAGAGAGTCGAGCCCGCGGCCTAGACCTGATCTTCGTGGAGGCATCGTTCGCTACGACTCCTTTACTCGTGAGGGTTCTTCGAGGTGCACCTCTGTCCATGGTTCCGTGCGCGGCCAATCGAGGTGCAGGTCGGCCGGCTCCGGAGTAACGGTTCCGTAGCCGCGACCGCCCGGACCCGGCGTCGCTTCGCGCTCAGGTTCCATCGGTCGCCCCGCGTCCGCGCCGGAAGTGTTGCGCTTAGCGAGGGCGTAGCGTTCCTCGAGCTCTGCGGCTAACAGTTTGTAAGAGATCGACCCGCGTGACGAGGGATCTAGGGTCACTACCGGTTCTCCGAACGAAGGTGCTTCCGACAACCGGACGCTCCGAGGCACAACCGTCTTGAAGACGAGGTCGCCGAAATGCGCGCGCACTTCGTCGGCCACCTGACTCGAAAGCTTGGTGCGGGCGTCATACATGGTGAGGACGACGCCCGCGATGCGCAGCTCTGCATTCAGGGATCGACGGATCCGCTCCGCGGTGTTGAGGAGTTGCCCCAATCCCTCCAAGGCGTAGTACTCACACTGCACGGGAACGATCAGGTCTTGAGCGGCAACCATCGCGTTGATGGTGATCAGACCGAGAGACGGAGGGCAATCAAGGAAGACCACCTGGTAATCGGATGTCGCGGACGCGAGGGCCTCGGCCAGTTTGTGCTCGCGCGCGAGCGAACCAACGAGCTCAACCTCGGCCCCCGCAAGATCGAGGGAAGCGGGCACGCAGAACAAGTTGTCGAGCTGGGTCGATTGCACGATCTCCGCCAGGGGAGCATCTCCGACCATCAGGTCGTAGCTCGATCGCTCGACCGAGCGGTGATCGATCCCTACCCCGGTGGTCGCGTTCGATTGGGGGTCGACATCGATGATCAGGGTCCGGTGACCCCGCAGGGCGAGGGCCGCAGCGAGGTTAACGGTCGTCGTCGTCTTGGCGACGCCGCCCTTCTGATTGGCGACGCAGACGATGCGGCCTCCGCCGGTCGGGATCCGGCGAACTTCCAGGAGTTTCCAGTCTTTGGTAACTTCAGACAACTTCCAGCTCTTTCCTGGGAAGTGAGGGCTGGTTAAACGATGACCTGTGCGATGCCATCAGACCATGATTCAACACCTGGTGGGAGCTCCGCGGCGTGTCCGTGCCACACCACCGCTCGGCCCCCTGAGCTCAACAGCGGTCTAAGGAGCTCGAAAGCTTGCGCTGGAGGGGCGAGGGCTCGAGCGGTCGCCACCACGTGCCGCAGGCTGGGGTCATCGGCACCCTCCTGGGCGGTCATCTGCAGCACCTCGCAGTCCAGATCCAGGGTCCTGACGACCTCCTCTAGGAATCCCGCCCGACGGGCCCGAGGCTCGAACAGGCGCCAGCTACGCCTCGAGACGATCGCCAGCGGGATACCGGGTAGCCCTGCTCCCGACCCCACATCGGCGCATATCCCTTCGGGGGCCAGTTCGACAAGTGGACCGGCTCGCAACGAGTCGAGGATATGTCGCTCTTCGAAGCGGTCAAGATCGCCGGGACTAACCAGATCGAGCCGGGGCGCCCACGCCCGCACCAGCGCCGCATAACTTTCGAGTTTTCCCTGGTCAGACATGTTTTCACGGGAAACCATAGGTCACTAAGACACGTGTCGGCCGCGCCGACGCCGGCTTAGCAAAAGGACCGGCGAAGCCGGTCCGCATTACTCCCCCCGGATGACTACCTTCCGGTTGGGCTCCTCGCCCTCGCTGAAGCTCGAGGCCCCATCGACCTCGGCCACGGCATCGTGGACGACCTTCCGTTCGTACGAGGTCATGGGCTCGAGCTCGATCTCGGTGCCTCTCTCTTTCGCCCGCTGAGCCATATCGCGGGCATATTCGGCCAGGGAGTCCCGCCGCCGGGCGCGATAACCCTCGACGTCGACGGCCAGCCGTACGCGGGAGCGAAGGCGTCTCTGAACGGCCGCTCGCGCTACCTCCTGGAGAGCGTCCAGCGTCTGACCGCGGCGGCCGATGAGGGCCCCGAGGTGCTCCCCGGCGATATCCACGTGAGCTGTCGTGCCGTCGACCGAGGTCCCGATCTCACCCTCGAGACTCATCGCCTGGAGCAGCCCGGCGATGAACTCGCGGGCGGTCTCTGCGACCTCGTCGGGGGTCGCCGGTTCGGGGCGGTCGTCGGTCGACGCTGCCTCGGTCGCGGGGGTCTGGTTCTCGGACTCGCTCTCGGTGTCTTCTGGCATGGTCTCGTCGGTCTCCGTCATCGCTTCTTCTTCTTCTTGTTCCGGTTGGGATCGGGCGCGGCTTTCGTGGTGGTGGTCCCACTTTCATCTGCTGGGAGCGTCTTCTTCGTCTCGGCGGGAGGGGTCCCGACCGTGGCAGGCACCGCAGACAAGATGATGCGCTGCTGGGCGATCGTCCAGATGTTCGTCGTGAGCCAGTACATCACCACTCCGGTTGGGAAGCTGAAGGCGAAGAACATGAGCATCACCGGCATGATCTTGGCGAACATCTGCATCTGAGCGGCCTGAGGGTTGTTCGGGTCTTGCCGGGCCTGCATCTGCTTCTGCTGGTACCAGGTCGTCACTCCCATCAGGAGTACCAAGAGCAGGTACGGCAGGGCGGAGACCAAACCGGCGCCACAGGAGGCCGTGAGCTCCCGGCTCGCGGGTGACAGCTGGTCGAGATCGGTCGCGGTGAGTGGTCGCAGGATCCCGCTCGCCGAGCAGTTGAGGTGCAGCCCGAGGAAGTGGTAAACGCTCGTGGCGTGGGCGATGAGGTCTTCCGCCAAGCGCGAATGTTGAAGGGTCTCGAGGATCCCAGTGACCTTGCGAGCCGTGAAGTCCGCCGGAGCGATGAATTGCCCTCGGGGGATGTTGGGCGGGGGTGCGTAGCCCATGTACTTGAGCGGGGTGCGGATCACATAGAAAAGTCCGATCAGCACCGGGAACTGAAGCAGGAGAGGAGCGCAGCCGCCGAAGGGGTTGACCCCATGCTCCTTGTACAGGCCCATCATCTCTTCGTTCATCTTCTGGCGATCGCCCTTGTGCTTCGCCTGGATCTTCTTGACCTCGGGTTGGATGCGCTGCATCTCCCGCATCGATCGGGTCTGCTTGATCGATAGCGGAAGAAGCACGATGCGGACGGCGAGGGTCAACAGGATGATCGCAAGCCCGTAGCTGGGGATCAGCCCGTAGAAGGCGGTTAGGGCTCCGGAGAAGATCTCGAATAGACCCATTTAGGCGATCTTCCTCTTGGGAACCGGATCGACGCCGCCGGAGTGGAACGGATGGCACCGGGCGATGCGGCGAACAGCGAGGACGCTGCCTCTCAAGGCGCCGTGCCTCCGTATCGCCTCGAGGGCGTAAGCAGAACAAGTGGGCTCGTAGCGACAGCTCCGGGGGAACAACGGGGACAGGAACCTGCGATACAGGTGGATCAACCCACTAAGGGCCCGCGCGGCGACCGTCATCGGGCGATCCCGACACCGGCTCTGGTCAGCGCCACCTTGAGTGTGTCTGCCAACTCCTGGAAGGTTTTCCCAGTAGCTGCCGGGGACGCCTGGACCACCACATCGATCCCCGGGGTGGGCTCCAGCGCCCGAAAGACCTCTCGGACGCGACGGCGCAAACGATTCCGTTCCACGGCGGTTCCGACCGAGGCACGGATCGATAGCCCAAGACGGGCCACTTGGGCCTCGTTGGGTGCGGCCCAGACGGTCACGCCGTCCTCGCGGACCCTTGTGCCGGACCGGTACACGCGCCGGAAGTCGCGCCCCGACGTGATGGAAGCTCGCGCCAAGAAGATCCCTCTCGACTCAGGCAGAAAGCTTCGCGCGGCCCTTGTTCCGGCGCGCCTTGAGGATCGCCCTACCGGCCCGGGTCTTCATCCGGGCACGGAAACCGTGCTTGCGCTTCCGGCGGCGATTGTTGGGCTGGAAAGTTCGCTTCGTCATGGGGCCTTTCCTGGGTCTCTGATCCGCCCCGTGATCGCTGGATTCGTGGTCGCGAAATGTGGGGCCTCTTCGGTGTGCCGCAGGAGTATAGCGGAGGCGCGTTTTCCCTTGTAAAAGCCCATCTCAGAATGCGTAGAAGGGAATCTATCCACAGGCCTTGACCGCCTTTGCGCGCGCCTGCATAGGATGACTGCGGTCTTGGGCCTCGATGACGAGGCAAGGCCGCGGACTTCCCCCAGCACCACCAGTTGAGCTATCGAAACGCGTTCTAGCCCCCGGGACTATCGGTCCCCAACAGCTGTGGATACACCTGTTGGGCAAGCGTTTTCCCTGCTCAGACCCGCAGTCTCGACGGGGTCTCGAGGGGCGATGGTGCCCTTGAAAGGCATCCCCCGAGACCACGGTTGTGGATAAGTTTTTGCTAGAGCGGGCTAATAGGGGGGGAACCATGGAGACTACTCAGGGGGGCATTCAGGCCCCGGTCGACGAGGACGGAACGGCTTCAGCCGTAGCTGTCCTGTCGGCGGATTCCATCTGGAAGGACGCTGCTGAGCAGCTGAGATCCGAGCTCAAGATCGGCAACTTCTCGGCGTGGTTCGGTCACAGCAAGGCCGTCGGACTCGACGGTCGCACGTTCGTCCTCGGGGTAGCTAGTCCCTTCGCTAAGGAATGGATCGAAGGCCACTACCTCGAGCAAGTCCGAACGGTGATCTCAACCTGTGCCGGCACCGACCTCGATGTGGTGCTGCTCGCGGACGAAACTTTCGCGACCGATGAGCTCGAGGGTCACGCGGCCCCCGTAGAGGCGGCGGCGCCGGTCGATGAAGCCGTTGCGGCCCGCAGCTATCTCGAGGAAGCGCGCTTTCACCCCAAGTACAACTTCGACTCATTCGTCATCGGATCGTCTAACCGCTTCGCCCATGCTGCTGCGCTCGCGGTGGCGGAGACCCCCGCTCAGTCCTACAACCCTCTGTTCATCTACGGGGGGGCGGGCCTTGGCAAGACCCACCTGTTGCAAGCGATCGGTCGCTACGTACGTGAGTGCCACCCCGGCTCTGTCGTGCGCTACATCTCTACCGAGCAGTTCATGAACGAATTCATCGTCGCCCTCCGCCGCCAGACGATCCCCGACTTCCATCGCCGGTACCGGGTGGCCGACCTCCTACTCGTCGACGACATCCAGTTCCTAGAAGGCAAGGAGCGCACTCAGGAGGAGTTCTTCCACACCTTCAACTCGCTGTATCCGAAGAGCCAGGTCGTGATCAGCTCCGACCGACCCCCCAAGAAGATCCCGACCCTTGAAGAACGCCTACGCACGCGATTCGAGTGGGGATTGATCACCGACATCCAGCCGCCCGACCTCGAGACGAGACTTGCGATCCTTCAGAAGAAGGCTGAGACGGAGAGCCTCACCATCACCGACGAAGCTCTCTCCTTCATCGCCGAACGGATCCAGACCAATATCCGTGAGCTCGAGGGTGCCTTGATCCGGGTGGGTGCCTACGCTTCCTTGACCCACCAAGAGCCGAACGTCGAGCTGGCTCAGAACGTCCTGCAGGCACTCCTGCCCCACGGCGAAGAAGGTCATGTCACTTCGGATCTGGTCATGTCTGTCGCTGCGGATTACTTCGGTGTCACGACGGATGAGATCAGGTCATCCAGCCGCTCGCGCGACCTCGTGACGGCCCGGCAGATGGCCATGTATCTATGTCGCGAGCTCACGGACCTGTCTCTGCCCAAGATCGGTGATCGCTTCGGAGGGCGGGACCACAGCACGGTTATCTACGCCAACAACAAGATCAGAGAGTTGATCGGGGAGAACCAAAGGGCCTACGAGCAGGTCAAAGAATTGACCACTCGCATCCGCCAACAGGCTGCCCGTGGATAGCGCGTTCCTTACTGTTGGTGAGTGTGGATACGCGCGGAGCTTCCTCGCGGCCTCAAGTGATGGTGTTAACCCGCGAGGAGTTACCGCGCGGTGCGCGCGCAGGGGGATAGTGCCCTCACCTGCGGTGACGCGAGTTACTAACGGACTCAACAGGCCCTAGTACAACCACTACAAGATCTAATTACTTAATAGAGAACCTAGATGCGGAAAAGCGAAGAACGGAGGAACACCCCATGAAGTTCCGTTGTGAGAGGGATGATCTGCTCGAGAGCGTTCAGTTCGCTACGCGTGCGATC
>JAXDJQ010000115.1:0-5619 GCA_034667565.1 Actinomycetota bacterium | reverse complement strand
TCGCCTTCTGCGATGGCCGTTTCTATACGTGCACTGTCGTACGCATCTACCATCCGTGCTCCTTCCCCTTACTCTTCTGTGGTCAGTGATGAAGCCTTCGCCCGTATCTCATCCAACACGGGCGCGTTCTGAAGCGTCGTCACATCCCCGAGCTCTCTGCCCTCTGCCACGTCCCGCAGCAGCCGCCGCATGATCTTGCCCGACCGTGTCTTCGGTAGGTCGTCGGTGAAGACTATGGACTGCGGCCGTGCGATCTTGCCGATCACCTTTGAAACGTGGTCGCGAAGCTCGGAGAGTAATGCGTCATCGCCCTCCACGCCCGCCTTTGGAGTGACGTAGGCAACGATCGACTCGCCCTCCTGGGGGTGGCGGCGCCCAACGACCGCTGCTTCGGCCACACCGTGATGGTCGACGAGGGCCGACTCGACCTCGTAGGTCGAGATCCTGTGCCCGGCTACGTTCATGACGTCGTCGACCCGGCCCAAGAGCCAGAAGTAGCCGTCCTCATCGAGCTTGCACCCGTCCCCGGGGAAGTAGATCTTGTCGCCGAACTTCGCGAAATAGGTCTCTCGATAGCGCGCGTCGTCCCCGAGGATCGTCCGGAACATCGACGGGATCGGACGCTTGATCACCAGGTAGCCACCACCGCCGGGAGCGACGGGAACGCCCTTCTCGTCGAGAACGTCGCATTCGACCCCGGGGAAGGGCTTGGTGGCCGAGCCCGGCTTCAGGGTGGTGATGCCGGGCAGAGGAGTGATACATATCGCCCCGGTCTCGGTCTGCCACCAGGTGTCGACCACGGGCGTCTTGCCGCCACCGATGTATTCCTGGTACCAGATCCATGCTTCGGGGTTGATCGGTTCACCCACGCTTCCCAGGAGTCGCAGAGATGAGAGGTCGTGCTTAGCCGGGAGCTCCGTGCCCCACTTCATGAATGTCCTGATCGCGGTGGGTGCCGTGTAAAGGATCGTCACCCCGTACTCCTCGACGATCGACCACCACCGATCCTTGTCGGGCCAGTCGGGTGCACCTTCGTAGAGGATCGAAGTCGTTCCGTTCGCTAGGGGGCCGTAAACGATGTAGCTGTGACCGGTGACCCACCCGATATCAGCCGCGCACCAATAGACGTCGGATCCAGGCTTGATGTCGAAGATCAGTTTGTGAGTCGAGCTCACTCCCGTGAGATACCCGCCCGTTGTGTGCACGATCCCTTTGGGTTTCCCGGTCGTCCCTGACGTGTAGAGCACGTAGAGCATGTCTTCAGAGTCCATCGGTACCGGCTCGCAATCCGGGGAAGCATCCGAAACGAGGTCCGAATAAAAAAGATCCCTGCCTTCTTTCATGTTGACGTCTTCGTTCGTGCGGCGAACGACGACCACGTTGGTGATGCTGGGCGTGCCTTCTAACGCCTCATCCGCATTCTCTTTGAGAGGGACCACGGCACCGCGGCGGTAACCGCCATCCGCGGTGATCAGAACCTTGCAACTAGCGTCGTTGATGCGATCGCGCAGGGACTCAGACGAGAACCCGCCGAACACGACGGAGTGGGCTGCGCCTATCCGCGCGCACGCCAACATCGATGCCGGAAGTTCCGGGATCATCGGGAGATAGATAGCGACGCGATCTCCCTTCCTGACCCCGAGCCTCTTCAACGCATCCGCCAGCCGGCACACCTCCTCGTGCAGTTCCCGATAGGTGATGGTTCTCTTCTCGCCCGGCTCGCCGATCCAGTGGTACGCGACGCGGTCTCCGTTGGTCTCGAGGTGTCGATCGAGACAGTTGTGCGAGGCGTTGAGCTTGCCCCCGATGAACCATTCATGGTGCGGCGGATCCCAGCTCATGACCTGGTCCCACTTCTCGAACCAGTCCAGGCGTTCGGCTTGAGATGCCCACCAAGCATCGGGGTCGGTCCCCGCCTGGGCGTAGATGGATGGGTCGTTCGCGATCGCCTGCTCTACGAAAGCTTCCGGCGGCTCGAACGTCCTGCGTTCCTGAAGTAAGGCCTCGATGTTGCGCTCGACGTCGTTGCCGGCCACATCCCCTCCCAGTGTGAAGACCCCACAACCCTAGTGGGCGCCCGACCCCCTCAATACATCGAGAGCGTGGGGGAGCACGGGGTCGATCGCCTCGAGACATTCCACGACCCCCTTGGGGCTACCCGGGAGATTCACGATCAGGGTGCGCCCCGCGACGCCCGCTATGGCTCGAGAAAGTGACGCCATGGGGGTGGACTTGAGGCTCTCCGTGCGCATCAGCTCGGCGAGCCCGGGAACCGTCTTGGTGATCACCGCGGACGTTGCCTCGGGGGTCACGTCGCGCGTCGCTAGACCCGTTCCTCCGGTCGTGACGATCAGGTCGAATCCATGCTCGACACCGCTGCGGAGGGCATCGACGATCTCGGTTACTTCATCAGAGACCAGCAAAGGGGCGGCGACGTCGAATCCGGAGGCCGTCAATCGCTCCACCGCTGCCGGCCCGGAGATGTCTTCCCGCTGGCCCGACGAACTGCGATCGCTGACCGTGATCACGAGGGCTCGCCTCACATGCTTATCGAACGCAACTGACCACCATCTATCGTGAGGCTCACGCCGCTGATGTAGGAGGCGGCGGGTGAAGCGAGGAATGCCACTGCGTTCCCGAACTCCAACGGATCCCCGAGTCGCCCGAGCGGGATGCTGCTCGCCATCCTGGCTCTGATCTCGTCGACCGGCTTGCCCTCGGCTTTGGAGCGCGCCTCATCCAACTGTTGGACACGTGGAGTGTCGTGATGCCCGGGGGCGGCGCACACAACTCTGATGTTGTCCGGACCAAGTTCACGCGCGAGGGTCTTCATCATACCGACGACAGCGGCGCGCATCATGTTCGACAACAAGAGGCCGTCCACAACCTCCTTGGTCGTTATCGACGTGATGTAGACGATCGCTCCTCCGCCCCGGGCTCGCATCGATGGGAGTACGGCTTTCGTTGCACGCCACGCCGAGGCCGTCGTGAGGGTGAAGGCGTCGTAGAGAGCGTCATCGTCGAAGGAGTCGAACGTTCCCGGCGGCGGGCCGCCCGCGTTGGCCACAAGGATGTCGAATCCGCCGAACCGCTCCTCGATGGCAGACGCGGTCGAGATGATTGCTTCCCCGTCCTTCACGTCCAGGGGGAAGGCACTGCCACCGACCTTGTCGGCTGCGGCCTCAAGCTTCGCTTCATCGCGTGCCGACATCGCGACGTGAGCCCCCTCGTTCGCGAGGATCTGGGCGGACGCCTTGCCGAGGCCTGACGAAGCTCCAAGAACCCATGCAACCTTGTCCTGCAGCCCTAGATCCATCAGTGCGCCCCCACCCACGAGGAACCGTCCGTGTAGATCTCCTTCTTCCAGATCGGGACGGTGGCCTTGATCTCGTCGATCAGCCACCGGCACGCCTCCAGGGCCTCCGCGCGATGCGCCGCGCTGCACGCGATCACGACCGTCGGTTCGCCTAGTTCGCATGAGCCGGTCCGGTGGATCGCGACCACGCGCTGGAGATCCCACTTCCCGGCTGCATCTAGGGCCAAGGCGCGCATCGCCTCAACCGCGAGAGTGGGGTGCGCTTCGTAGTCGAGTCGCACTACTTGCTTGTCGGCTTCGGTGCTCGGTGTCGCTCTAACGGTCCCGACGAATACTCCGGTGCCACCCGTCTCTGCGGTGGTCGCCGCGCCGATAGTTGCGGCCACATCCAAGGGTCGCTCGCTGATCGAGACGCTGATCTGCGCGCTCATCCGCCGATCATCGACATCGAGCGTGCCGGTTTCACGAAGTCGTCTCTACCGATGCGGTGACCAGACCACTTGGCGGCTACGCACGCCCTCGCGAGACCCTCGATCGCGTCGTCCGAGATACCCGCCCGGAGGTGCGACTTGATATCGGTCTCCTCGAGCGAGAACAGGCATGCCCTGAGTTGCCCATCGGACGTCAAGCGGAGGCGGTCGCACGAGGCACAGAACGGCGCCGTTACCGACGGGATCACACCAACGGTTCCGGGAGATCCATCGGCGAAGCGGTACGTGGTCGCAGGTTCGGGACCGGCGATCGTCTCCGCGACGATCGGGTATCGCGTTCTGATCCGGTCGAGGATCTCGTCTGCAGAAACAACCGCTTCTCGAGACCACTCGTCCTGGGCGTCGAGAGGCATGTATTCGATGAAGCGCACGTCATAACCCGTCCGGCGAGCGAGCGCCGCGAAGTCCGCCGATTCGTCATCGTTGTGACCTCGGATCATCACCGTGTTGATCTTGATCGGGCCGAGTCCACGTGCGGCCGCTGCCTCGAGACCCTCCATGACTTGGTCGAAGGCATCACGGAGCGTCATCTCTGCGAAACGGTGCTTGATCAGGGAATCGCACGAGACCGTGACCCGGTCGAGGCCCGCGGACGCGAGTGCAGCGGCGCTGCCCGCGAGAAGGTACCCGTTCGTGGTGAGGGAGATATCGAGCTCATCCGAGATGGTGCGAAGCATCTGGATCAGTTCGGGTAGGTCCCGGCGCACGAGGGGCTCGCCCCCGGTGACTTTGAGGGACGTGACGCCACACTCGACCAGGACCCGCACGACCCTCGTGATCTCTTCAAAGGTCAGGAGCTCGTCCTTGGGAAGCCACGGCAATCCTTCGGCAGGCATGCAGTAACGGCAACGGAAGTTGCACCTGTCGGTGACCGAGATGCGCAGATCCGTCGCGATGCGACCGAAGCCATCTACCAGTGCCCGGCGCGTCTGGTCCATAAGAGTCATGGTCGCACGGTTTATCCTCCCGGGCGTGCGAGTCCTGATACTTGGTGGAGACGGCTACCTCGGCTGGCCTACGGCCATGCAGCTATCCGCGCGCGGTCACGAAGTAGCGGTGGTGGACAACTTCCTCCGCAGAGCCATGTCGGTCGAACTGGGGGCCGGTTCGTTGACCCCGATCCAGAACCTCCAGGACCGGGTCCGTACCTACCAAGAGGTCACCGGTAACAAGATCCAGGCCTATATCGGGGATCTCGTCGACCCCCAGTTCGTCGACCGGGTGTTCACCGAGTTCAAGCCTGAAGCGATCGTCCATTACGGAGAGCAGCCCAGCGCTCCGTACTCGATGATCGACCGGAAACATGCCGTCGACACGCAGCGCAACAACGTCGAGGGCAACCTGAACGTCTTGTTCGCGATCCGCGACATCACGCCGGATGCACATCTCGTGAAGCTCGGGACGATGGGGGAATACGGAACCCCGAACATCGATATCGAAGAGGGCTTCATCGAGATCGACCACAACGGACGCAAAGACACCTTGCCGTTCCCGAAGCTGCCGGGCTCGATGTATCACCTCAGCAAGGTGCACGACTCGCACAACATCCATTTCGCGTGCCGGATCTGGGGTGTGCGCGCCACTGACCTTAATCAAGGTGTCGTCTACGGGATCCGCACGGATGAGACCGATCTCGATGAGCGTCTCTGCACCCGGTTCGACTACGACGAGGTGCTCGGAACGGCTCTCAACCGGTTCTGCGTGCAGGCAGTCGTCGGTTATCCGCTGTCGGTGTACGGCAAAGGGGGCCAAACACGCGGCTACCTCAACATCATCGACACGATGCAATGCGTCCGCCTCGCCGTCGAGAAC
>JAXDJQ010000114.1:0-2796 GCA_034667565.1 Actinomycetota bacterium | reverse complement strand
TGGTACTTCGCTTCGGACGAGCTCTTGCCGATGTTCGTCCACACGGCCGATGGCCAGGCGATGCCGAACCCTCGAGGGCGGGAGCTCGACCGTCGTCGCAAGAGGGATTCGAAACCTCCTCGAGGCGGACGACGCGTTGTCGAGAAGAGAGCTCGGATGCCGCTACGTACGGAGGTGCTCGATCGTCTCAACTCCGAAGACATGCTGCCGGCGATCTATTTCATCTTCTCGCGCAAAGGATGCGACGAGGCGGTGCGCCAGTGCTTGCGGGACGGATTGAGGCTCACGAATCCCGATGAGCGTCAGAGGATCATCGAATACGCGGATCTGCGGGTGGCGGAGCTGTCTCCGAACGAGCTCGACGTTCTGGGATACGACGAGTGGATCGCGGGGCTCGCCAGGGGAGTGGCGGCACATCACGCCGGGATGATCCCCCCGTTCAAGGAAGCGGTTGAGGTCCTGTTCTCCCGAGGACTGGTGAAGGCTGTGTTCGCAACGGAGACCCTCGCTCTAGGGATCAACATGCCTGCGCGCAGTGTGGTCATCGAGAGCCTCATGAAATTCACCGGTGAGAAACACGAACAACTGACCCCCGGCCAGTACACGCAGTTCTCCGGCCGCGCGGGGCGGAGGGGGCTCGATGAGCTCGGCCATTGCGTGGTCCTTCTCCAACGCTTCATCCCCTTCGAAGGGATCACCCGATTGGCCTCGACGCGCACGTATCCACTCGTGTCGTCCTTCCAACCGAGCTACAACATGGCGGTCAACCTCGTTCGCAATTACACCTTGGAAGAAGCCGAGCACCTCGTGAACTCGTCGTTCGCGCAATTCCAGGCGGACCGCGATGTCGTGAGGCTGGAACAGACGAAAGAACGTTCGGCCGCATACCTCGCTTCGTACCGCGAGCGGATGGACTGCGATCGGGGCGACATCAACGAGTACCGGGACCTGCTGGCCCGCAGGCAGGCCCTAGAGGACCGCGGTGGCCGCGCAGGGCAAACGCGCGGTGGAAGGGTGCTCGAAGCCGTCAACGCTCTCCGGCCGGGAGACGTGATCTACATCGCGTCGGGTAAGAGGCAAGGTCGCTACGCGGTTCTCGAGGTCACGCAGCAAGCGTCCGAACGGAGGCCGCGGATCCTGGCTCTATCGGAAACGCGCACCATGGTTCGGTTCACCCCCAACGACTTCCGCGACCCGCCGATGCCCCGTGCCCGCCTAGAGCTTCCCAAGGGCTTCCACACCCGCGATCCGAAGGCTCGTCGCCACCTCGCGCGGAAGCTCGCCGACATCGAGATGCACCACCCGCGGCCGGTTCGTCAACCCGGCGACGATGATGAACTGAAGGCGTTGGACCGCGCGATCGAGTCACATCCGGTTCACGGTTGCCCCGAGCTCGGGCGCCACCTGCACTACGCGGAACGCGCCACGCGACTCGAGAAGGAGATCTCGGGTGTCGACCGCCGCGTTAGGCGTCGAACGGGAACCCTGGCGAGGCGTTTCGAGCTCGTGCTCGAGATCCTGGAGCACCTCGACTACGTCAAGAACTGGACGTTGGCGAACAAGGGGGACGTCCTGCGCGCCGTCTACAACGAGTCCGACCTGCTCGTCGTTGAGGCACTAGAGATCGGACTCCTCGATGACCTTGACGCTCCCGAGCTCGCAGCGGTGTGTTCCACCTTGGTCTACGAGCCCAGAGGCCCCGAGACGGGCGTGGTCTACGAGCTGCCCACCAGGTCATCGAAAACGGTGTGGTTCGAACTGATGCGTCTGTGGCGCCAGATCAAGAAGCAAGAAGAGCTGAGGGGTTTGGACCTGACTCGGGAACCCGACGCGGGCTTCGCCCAACGCGTCTACAAGTGGGCTTCGGGCGCGCCTCTGGAAGACGTTTTGGGCCCCGATGATCCCGCCGGAGACTTCGTGCGGGTCATGAAGCAGCTCACCGATCTTCTCCGCCAGCTCGAGGACGTCGCTCCTTCAGAGTCGCTCAGGAACAAGGTCCGAGCAGCGATCGACGGCGTTCAGCGAGGGGTTGTCGCCTACTCCTCGGTGGACATCTAGACCCTCGAGCACCGTGCGAGGATTGCCCGCATGAGAGAAGTCTTCGTGGTCGATGCCGTCCGCACGCCGATGGGGAAGTTCGGCGGAGCATTCGCATCCGTCCGGCCGGACGATCTGGCGGCACACGTCATCGGTGCGATCGTGGCCCGTAACTCGATCCCGACCGATCGGGTTGACGACGTTGTGTGGGGAGCGGCGAATCAGTCCGGAGAAGACAATCGGAACGTCGCTAGGATGGCCCTGTTGCTCGCCGGGCTCCCGGTGGAGGTCCCTGGGGCGACGGTGAACCGCCTCTGTGGATCTGGCCTGGAAGCCGTGAACTGCGCCTACCGAGAGATCAGGTCAAACGAGGGAGAGCTCTTGATCGCAGGCGGGTCGGAGTCCATGACCCGAGCTCCCTTCGTCATGGCGAAAGCCGAACAGGCATACGCGCGCAGCACCGAGGTGCACGACACGACCATCGGGTGGCGATTCATCAACCCCAAGATGCGGGAGCTATACGGGATCCACACCATGGGGGAGACGGCCGAGATCAACGGTCGTGACTACGGGATCAGCCGTGAGGAACAGGATGCGTTCGCTCTGGAATCTCATCGTCGGGCGGTTGCCGCTCGGGATGAGGGTCGCTTCAAGGGTGAGATCGTCCCTGTGGAGGTGCCCCAGAGGAAAGGTGATCCGGTCGTTATCGATGCGGATGAGGCTCCTCGTCCCGACACTTCGATCGAACGGCTGGCGAAG
>JAXDJQ010000113.1:0-5423 GCA_034667565.1 Actinomycetota bacterium | reverse complement strand
TGCGAGCGCTCAGGTCGTCGAGCAAGCCGGTTTCCCTGCGGTCGCCACCTCCAGTGGAGCTGTGGCTGCTGCCCTCGGTTTCGATGACTCGGACTCCATGCCGGTCGATGAAGCATTCGCCGCCGTTAGCCGCGTGGCATCAAGCGTCTCGGTGCCAGTGACCGGGGATATGGAAGCGGGATACGGGCTCGAGCCAGTTGATCTCGCTCGTCGCCTGATCGAGGCGGGGGCCGTCGGCTGCAATCTCGAAGACACGGATCACCACGGCGATAGCGACCTCGTCGAGCCCCAGTCGCACGCGAAGCGGATCCAGGAGATAAAGGAACACGCTCGGAAGCTCGGCGTAGACATAGTCCTCAACGCTCGCGTTGACGTCTTCTTGCGACGTGAGTCATTCGACCGAGCTACCTTCGAAGAAGGAGTGGCGAGAGCTCGCCTTTACCTCGAGGCGGGCGCGGACTGCATCTATCCGATCGGACTCTCGGATCATGTGATGATCGGCGAGCTCGTTTCGCTACTGCAAGCGCCGATCAACATAATGATGAGGCAGGACACTCCGCCGATCCCTCGGCTGACTGAGCTCGGCGTCGCGAGGGTGAGCTTCGCCGGTTGGCTGATGCGCAAGGCATATTCCACGCTTCTCGAGGACGTGACTGCGATCGCCAAACAGGCGGGGCTCGCTTCTAGTTGATCCTGACTGCAGTTAGCTCGTCAAGCGGTTCCTTCTGAACCCCAGAGAATGCCTCGACGAGCTCAGGATCGAACTGCTTGCCGGCTTCCGCACGGATCTCTTCGAAGGCATCCTCATGCGACCGAGCCGGCCTGTAAGGCCGGTCGCTGGTCATCGCGTCGAATGCATCCGCCAGCGAAACGATCCTGCCCTCCAACGGCGTTTGTTCCCCGACGAGACCTAGGTAGCCGGTTCCATCCCACTTCTCGTGGTGAGTCTTGGCGATCGTTTCGGCGACCTGGAGGATCCGTGACTTGCTGGCCGACAGGACTCCAGCTCCGATCGTGGTGTGTTCTTTCATGATCTCCCACTCGTCCGGCGTCAATGGGCCGGGCTTTAGAAGGATGTGGTCGGGGATGCCGATCTTGCCGAGATCATGCAGTGGGGCGGCTCGGCCGATCACCTCCACTCGTGGTGAAGGAAGATCGACCCGAAGTGCGATCGCTGCAGACAGCTGGCCCACCCGGCGGGCGTGTTGACCCGTCTCGTCGTCCCGGTACTCGGCTGCGATGGCAAGACGCTCGAGAGTCTCGACGCGCGCTTCCTCCAGCTGGCGTGTACGCCTTCTAACTTCCGCGTCGAGCGAGCGATTACGGCGTTCGAGCGTCGCATGCAACTGGCGGAGCTCCAGCAGGTTGCGAACGCGCAGCACGATCTCGATCCGATCGAATGGTTTGGTCAGGAAATCCGAGGCCCCAGCTTTCAGCGCACGCTCACGGGCCTCTCGTGAACTGTCGCCAGTAAGGACGATGATCGGGATACCGGTGCCACCGATCCTGTTTCGCAGATCTCCGATGAGGCTGAAGCCGTTCAGGCCCGGCATGTGCAGGTCGAGCAGAACTATGTCGGGACGATGCTGTTCGAACAGCTCGAGTGCTTCGAACGGGTTCGTGGTCGCCGCGACATCGGTGTAACCGGCGTTAGAGAGGAGTGTTTCTAGGAGCAGAACGTTATCGGCGTTGTCATCGACCACCAGGATCCTGCTCGGCAACAACATGCGACGCTCCTTCTGTTTGCCTGAGCCAATACTTACCCAGTCAGAGCGACATAATTGCCACTTTATGGCAACAATTATTCACAATAGGCATCAATCTGGGCTCAAAGGCCCTTATCCGAGGCCGAACCCCCTCTGATCTCCTCTAGCCGGTTGCGATCAAAGTGACGCCGGCGGCCGCAAGACCGAGCCCCACCAGCTGGTTCTTGGTCAGACGTTCGTGAAGGACGAACCGCGCGAGGATCACGGTGGCGGCGGGATACATCGACGTGATCACGGCGACGAGAGAAAGCAGACCGTGTTGAGTCGAGAGCAGGTACGCGACGTTCGCTGCCACGTCGAGCACTCCGGAGACGATGATCCCGGAGAAGGTTCCGGCCGCCGGCCGGATCGGCGTTGCTGTGACGACCATCGCGATGGCGACCAAGACCAACGACGTCGCGCGCATCGACAGGATCGGCCACATGCCCGCTGCGTCACCCGCTTGGTCGAGAACGATGAAGAAGACTCCGAATGCTGCACCTGCAGCGATCGCTTCGGGTACGCCGCTCGACCCTTCGGTAGCCGACGTTTCCGCGCTCGACGAAACGAGTGTGACAGCCAACAACGCGATCACGACACCAACCAGTGACAACAAGCTCGGGCGCTCTCCGATGAACAATCCGAATAGCACCGGGACCGCCGCTGCCTCGACCGATGTGATCGGTGCAACGACGCTCATCCGACCGCGCGCTAGGCCCCGATACAGAAGGACGACGCCGACGCCTCCCGACACCCCCGCCGCCATGCCCCATCCCATCGCGCTTGTCGAATAGACCCCCGTGTTCAGTAACGGAAAGACCAGGAGGAGCGGAACGGCGCCGAACAGTTGTGAGATGAAGACGACCCTGAAGACCTCGTTGCGCTTCGACACGAATCCACCAACGAAATCGGCCGCCCCGTAGGAGAGCGCGGCTAAGAGACTCAGGGCGATCGCCATGTCTGGTTCAGTCCCCCTTCGACGGAGACGGACGAGGCCGCGGCGAACCGTTGTCGCTCGGTTCGGGGCTGGGAGACTGTTGCTGTTGTTGTGGTCGCTTGCCATCGGGTGTCGTCGACGTTGATGGTTGAGGCGTCGGTGGGGGCGCGACCGGAGGCAACGGACAGAACTCGACGGGTGCAAGCTGCCGCAACATGGTCACCCTTTCGCCAGGGCACCAAGGTTGAGCCAGCAGCCCGGTGATCGGATCGATCTCTACCGTGATCAGTTCGCTCTTGGGGATCTTGAATCGACGTGGCGGGACGCCCTCCAGAGCTTCCAGCATGAACGCTCGCCAGATCTGAGCGGGAAAGGTTCCACCGAAGACTCGGATCCCATGAACCGAGAACATCGGGATGCTCCCTTGTGGATAGCCGACCCAAACGGCCGCGACTAGGTCCGGTGTGTAGCCGGCGAACCATGCGTCCACATAGTCGTTGGTTGTTCCGGTCTTACCGGCTGCGGGTCGCCCGATCTGTGCGGCCACACCGGTGCCGCGGATGATCACCTGTTCCATGACCTTCGTTAAGAGATACGCATTGCCGGGGGACATCGCGCCTTCGACACGTCTCTGGTTCGGTTCGAGGATGGACCCGTCCGCTAGCTCGATCCTTCGGATCGTCGTTGGCTCGATCGCGGTGCCGTAATTGGCGAGGGTTGCGTACGCCGTCGCGATATCGAGGACGCTGACCTGGGCCGACCCCAAGGCGATCGAGGGATAGTTGGGGAGTTCGGTGCGAACCCCCATCAGCGAAGCTTGAGTTGCGATCGTGCCGGGGCCGAGCTGCAGCCCAAGCCGGGCGTAAACACCGTTGATAGACCGGACGAGTGCCTCGTCGAGAGGGACGAACCCTGCGCCCGATCCTTCCGAGTTATGAACCGGCCACGGGTCGGCGTTCTCGAACGTGAAGGTAGCGGGGGCTGATTCGTAGCGCGTGTCAAGGGAGATACCGGCCTCCAGGGCTGCTGCTGCCACGATCGGTTTGAACGCGGATCCGGATTGCCGGCCGGAGCCGCCGCCTTCCCGACCCAGGGCCAGGTTGACCTGAGATCTTTGCCAGTCGCGCCCGGCGATCATCGCGACGATCTGACCGGTAGAGGGGCGGATGGCGACCAGAGCGGCTTCGGGGTCACCCGGTTGGTTCAGGATCCCGTCGACGGCCTTTCTCGCCGCTGCTTGCAAGCGGGGGACGAGCGTGGATTCGATGTGGAGACCCCCTTGGAACATCGCCTTGTCGCGCGCGTCCCTGTCTGCGCCGAAGCGTCTGTCACGCAGGATCTCTTGGCGGACGGCCTCAACGAAGTAGGGCTGACGGGTCGAGAACTGTGGAGGGTCGGGGGTCACGCCGAGCGGAGCGTTCTTGGCAGCAGTGCCTTCCGGGGTCGAGATCGATCCGAGCGTCTCCATACGATCGATCACGTAGTTGCGCCGCGTAAGAGCTCTTTTCGGATGATCCCGGGGGTCGTAAAGAGCAGGGGCTTTGATCAACGCGGCGAGCATCGCCGACTGAGCGATGGTCAGGAATCGCACGCCGGTACCGAAGTAGGTCTCCGCAGCCGCCTTGATCCCGTACGCACCTTGTCCGAAGTAGACGGTATTGAGGTACCGCTGCAGGATCTCGTCCTTGTCGTAGGCGCGTTCGACCTCCATGGCGAGTCGCAGTTCGCGCGCTTTGCGTTCGAGACTCCGAGCTGGATCAACGAAGAAGACGTTCTTCACGTACTGCTGAGTGATCGTGCTCCCACCTTGATCGACACGACCTTCACGCAGGTTGACCAGAGCAGCACGCGCTATCGCCTTCAGGTCGTACCCCTGGTGTTGGAAGAAGCGCGCATCCTCGGCGGCAACGACCGCGTCTATCACGTGATCCGAGATGAGCGCGAGATCCACCAAGGCCCGGTTCTCACTGAAGAGTTTCGCCAGCAAGGAACCGTCGGCCGCGCGGATCGTCGACCTGAGGGGGAGTACCTGTTCCGCAGCGAGGTCGATCGGCGCGAGAGAACAGGAAGCGATCAGGAAGCTCGCGATGACGCTCGACACGGCTACGGTCAGCCGCCGTGGCATCGACCTACTAACCCTCGTGTCGGCTACTGCCGACACCGGGTTAGCAACAGGACCGCTGCTGGCGGTCCGCATTACTAAGCCCTCGTGTCGGCTACTGCCGACACCGGGTTAGCAACAGGACCGCTGCTGGCGGTCCGCATTACTCCTCGAAGGCTTCGCGTAGTTGGCTGAGTGTGCGGTTCAGGAGCCTCGAGACGTGCATCTGGGAGATCCCCAGGCGCTCTGCGATCTCAGACTGGGTCAAGCCCTTGAAGAAACGTAGGTAGAGGATCGTTCGGTCCCTCTCGGGAAGCTTAGCCATCTCGGGGGCCAGCGAAGCGCGGTACTCCAGGTTCTCGAGGTGCTCGTCGTCCTCACCGAGTTGATCGGCGAAGGACGTCGAACCCCCATCGTCGGTAGTGATCGGGGCGTCGAGAGAGGTGAAGTTGTAGGCCTGAGCGATCTCTAAGCCTTCCAGCACCTCTTCTTCGCTGATGCTCGCCGCTTGTGCGATCTCTGCAACCGTCGGTGAACGTCCTAGGTCGTGGCCGAGATGTCCGACGACTTTCGTCAACTCGAGGTGGAGTTCCTGTAAGAGGCGTGGCACCCGAACCGCCCAACCCTTGTCGCGGAAATG
>JAXDJQ010000112.1:0-5378 GCA_034667565.1 Actinomycetota bacterium | reverse complement strand
TTCCCTTCGCTCGGAGTCCCTCAGGTCTATCCCAAAGAGGGGGCCGCGCCTAGGGGCTTCGGCGTGAGGAGTATCTAGTCGCCGTAGAAGGCTCGGACGCGCACGCGCACTGCGGATCCGCCGAAGTTTCCTTGTTGCGGGAACCTGGCCCGAAGCACGAACCTCCTGGTGGGCGAGCATGTGAACCCATTGATGTCGAAGCGCTTCTTCCATCCATGCTGATCGTCGATCTGAGCTGAAGATCCGTTCGACACGAAACAGGCGTGATTCTTCGGGGTGTCGAACGAGCGCCATGTCGTTGCGCCCCGTTTCTTGTAAGAGAACTCCACTACCTGGCCGGCTCGAGAAGGACTCGTCGTCCCCCTGAAGACGTAACCGCCTGAGAACGTCTCGATGTGGTGGTGGGGGCATTCGCGACCACGACACACATCTCCGTTCGTATCGGTAGCTACGAGCGCGATAGCGCTGGGCCCAAAAAGCAACGTCCCCACGATCGACGCCACGACCAGACCTCGTTTCAGCATCGCCCGCCGCCCGTGAGCATGGTCTCAGCCTAGCCCTAGCCGCCGCGCGCGGCCCCCCCTAGGATGACCCGCGATGAGCGATCGCGACCCGGAATCCAAGCGCAGACCCACGTCTACCTCGGCGTTCGGCGTGAGCCGCCGGGAGAGCCACGACGCTTCTGCCTTCTACGGGCGCTTCGCGGCCCCCCACATCTCCAACGACGAGGTCATCGCGGTCAACCCTCCTGCCGCCCTCGACCAGATCCACGTTGGGGACGCTCGCCACATGGCCGAGGTGCTCGACAGCTCCGTGGCGCTGGTTGTTACGTCACCTCCCTACTTCGCCGGCAAGGAATACGAGACCGCACTCGGCGAGGGCCACGTTCCGGCGAGTTACCGCGAGTACCTCCAGGTACTGACCGATGTGTTCGCCGAGTGCGTGCGCAAGCTCGAGCCCGGGGGCCGGATCGCGGTCAACGTCGCGAATCTCGGCCGCCGTCCCTATAGGAGTCTGGCGGCCGATGTCATCACGATCCTCCAGGACGACCTCAACCTGTTGCTGCGCGGCGAGATCGTGTGGGTCAAAGGTGCGGGGGCAAGTGGATCGACCGCATGGGGTTCGTTCCAGAGCGCGGCCAACCCCGTGCTGCGCGATTTATCCGAGCGCGTGATCGTCGCAAGCAAGGGCCGTTTCGATCGGGCGCTGGCACGCAAGCAGCGCGAAGAGCAAGGTCTCCCCTCGGAGGTCTCGATCTTCAAAGACGATTTCATGGAGGCGACCACTGACGTGTGGGAGCTTCCGACCGAGAGTGCCAAGCGCGTGAAGCATCCCGCCCCCTTCCCGGTCGAGTTGCCGCTGCGGTTGATCGAGCTCTATACCTATCGCGGCGACGTCGTGCTCGATCCCTTCATCGGGTCCGGTTCCACCGCGGTTGCGGCGGTCCGTTCCGAGCGCCACTTCGTCGGTTACGACACCGATCCCGATTACGTCGACATCGCGCGCGAGCGTGTTGCTGCCGAGACCACGAGTGCGACCGGCGAGACCCGGGCTCGGGTCGTGCGGCGTGCCGGTTCCGATATCGCCGCGCCCAACGAGAGCGAGCATCAGGTCGCGCTACGCGAGGGACGAAGCGCCAAGGAGATCGCCCGGGCCTTGCTCGCGGATTGTGGTTTCACCGAGATCGCCGAGGACCAGAAGCTCAATGACGGCATCGAGGTGAGCTTCACCGCCCGCGATGCGGCAGGGGAGCGGTGGCTGTTCGATCTTGCCGGAACGTTCACCACCGCACGTTCGGGCCTGCGCCGAACCGAGACCGTGCTCCGGGCCCTGGGCAAGGCCGCGGTGATCAAGTCAGACGATCCGCTGATCTTCCTCACCACGAACCTGCCCCCGGCCGGCAGTCCCGGCGACCTTGCGCTCCGGGCGGGGCGGGAAAACGTGTTCCATGATGCGATCGAAATGCTGTCGGTCGCGGGGCAGGAACGCCTGCGCCACTACGCGACCGGCAAAGACCGGTCCGAGCCCCAAGGCGAGCTACTCCCTCCGGCCCCATAACGCTGGACCCGCAGGTGTAGCCAAGGCCCTCGCGGGGCAAATCTCCCGCAGGTGGACCTGTGATTCGAAGGAGGGCTTCATGAGGTCGATCGGTGGGCTCATCTATCTGATCATCGGGCTGCTCATGGCGTGGAAGAAGCACTATTTCGGCAACATCAACGGCATCGGCGAGTTCATCAACCTGTTGCTCGCGATCCTGCTGTGGCCCCTCGTCCTATTCGGAGTCAAGTTCAACCTTCACTTCGGAGGAGGCAAGGACAACAACGCTCTGAGCCGGGCGGCGGGCCTCTTCTTCGGCCCCCCTGTCGCTTACGCCCGAGCGAAGCTGAGCTCCGTGCTCGCCTCCAGGTAGCCCGCCCCGCAGCGTCCCGAGGGCTCATCCCTCAAGGGTGACCCTTTTGGACCAAAAAGTGGTGATTCTGGGAGGAACTCAAGCACCCGCGTCCAACCCTGCTAGCACTGCAGGAGCCATGCGGGGGCTCTTCTGCGGGGTCGTGCCCTGCCTCGATGGCCCCCACGGACTGGGAGGACCATCGTGCTACGGGCCCGTCTTCGCCTCATCTCTCCGCTTCTCTGTCTCGCGATCGTCGCGGGGGTTCTGCCCCTAACCGGCACGAACCTCGCGCTCGCGCTACCGAACCCGGTAGCGACCGACGAGCCGACCTATCAAGCGTTCGGGCGCGTGTTCCCCGATCCGCAAGGGTGTCTCGCCTATGGGGTCCCCGACACCAACAGCGACGGGATCAAGGACACGCCGCGCGGGGTGTCTCCATGGGCCAAGGGCCGGGTTTGCGCTGATCAGTTCCTCTCCTACCAAGAGGCGATCGACGGGGCCCGTTTCCTCCAGCAGCGCTTCGACCGCTTCGTGCAGGTCATCCGTTTAGACCAGGCTTACGACAACCCCAACTACCGTTCCGCCGGCATCCCGCGCACGTTCGGGACCGACGACGGCAAGCTGAAGGTCCTCGCGCGCGACCGCAGACCTCTGTACATCATCAAGGTGACCGACTCCGAGTCGGAGGTGCCCGAGCGGCAGCGTCATCACTTCGCTTACTCGCTTTCGATCCACGGCATCGAGCGCGCCGGGATCGAGGGCGGCATCCGGGCGATGGAGGATCTCGTGACGTGGGCCGCGTGTGAGACGCCCGAGTACGCCGCCAACACGCCGGCGTGCACCGCCGAAGGTCCGTTCCCGAAGAAGATCGTCGAGACACCGAGCAGCAAGCCGGTTCCGACCGCGGGCGAGACGCTTAAGCAGTCGGTCCTTTACTTCGTCCTGTCTAATCCCGACGGGTGGGCTCGAGGCCAGACCTCTCCGATCGAGATCGAGGATGGTTCGCTGAACACGAACTACGCGCCCGGCGCGATGTTCCAGCGCTTCAACGGCAATGGGGTCGACCTCAACCGTGACTTCCCAACCGAAGGCTTCACGTTCCGGCCCTTCTCGCCGGGTTCGGAGCCCGAGACCAAGGCATTCAGCGACGTGTTGATGCAGATCAAGAACAACACCTCGTCCGGCCACTTCACCGGGGGCCTCGACCTTCACGGGATGCTCACCGCCCGTGCGTTCAGCTACACGTTGCTGGGGGCCGGGCAACATGACTACCGCAAGAACGCGATCACGCTCGACACCGCCCAGAGGACCTGGCAGGACCAGACCCTTCGCATGGGTTGGTCGCCCTACATCGCCGATGCGAATGGCAACGGCAAGGTGGATAGTGGCGAGATCACCCAGCGCGAGCCTGCTTTCGGTGGCAACGTTCCCGCACCGGTGGCCGACTCCTGGGGAAGCGTCATCGACACTCTCGGCTACCAGATCTCCGGTGGGTTCGGCGACTGGTTCGACTCCCACATCGGGCTCGACGCGGTCGGGATCGACAACGAGATGTATGCGTCGCACCTGGCACCCAACAACATCTTCGAGCCGGCGCTCGAGCAGACCCACGTCGATGGCAACAAGGGACTGATCTACTCGCAGCTGGCGGCTCTCATCATCGAGGACCCGATCTCTTACGAGCCCGAGGGCAAGATCGGCTACCTCTACAACCCCGAGCGGGTGCAGGTTGCCGGGGGCGCGCGGACGCCGAACCCAGGGCTTCCTGCGCAGAACGACATCGAAGTCGTTCTCCCGTGTCAAAGCCAGGTGACTCAGAACCTCGAGGGTTCGTGCAACGGCGGCACTTTCGTTCCCGGCACCTCGCCGGCCTTCGAGTTCGATGTGAAGGGTGGTAACGAGGGCATCTGGAACGGGGGCATCACGGTCGAATACACCGCTGCCAACGCGGATGGGATCAACCCAACCGCTCTCGGCAACGTCGCCCTGGACTACCTCGACGAAGGACAGTGGGCCCAGATCGCGCTCAGTCGCACGAGCGAAGGACAGAACTACAGCCAGGCCGGCAAGATCGTCACGGTCAACGACCCCCAGAAGGGTCGCTGGCGCGTACGTTTGGTTAGCGCCGGCCAGCTCCCGTCGCGCATCAAGATCGATTTCAATCCCACCACGGCGGAAGCGTCGCCAGGACAGGCTCCGATCGACGCGTCGTCGATGGACTTCTTCACCGACCTCAACAAATTCGTCCCCGAGGGGTCGAAGCTGGCCGCCGTCGAAGTTGCAAACGTCGCAGCCGATCCGAAGTTCGCTCGGCAGTTCGACTCGCTCGTGCTGGTCAACAACATCGGGTCGAGGAACTACCTCATCAACGAACTCGGACTGTCCGAGGCTGAGGTCGACGCGTTCTTCACCAACCTGAGGACCTACGTCGAGAGTGGCGGCAACCTGGTCCTCACCGATGCCGCCTTGCAGGCGCTGGTTCCGATGGGTGTCGTTCCGGACGGCGCGGTCAAGAAGGACAACACCGATCCGGCGGGGAGCTTCAACTTCTCGCTGGCGGCTGGGCAGCTCACTTACAAAGACCCGGCGAAGTGGCCCTTGTCCAAGGGCATCGACCTCCCGGGGGCCGCGGAGGGCACGGCCGGTCGTCGTCAAGCGGCCGAGCCCACGCCTCTCGGGTACACCCCGGACCCAGGCGGCTACGACCGTGACCCCTTGATGCCTATCTGGAGTGTTGGCGTGCCTGCATGGAACGCGGCGTGCACCGCGACCGACAAGAAGGAGTGCACGACAGCCCTCGTGACGCAGAATCAGTACGCGAGCACGGCTGGCAAGGTCGACCTCGGCGAGATCAAGCTCGGCGATGGTCGCATCCGGATCGCGGGGGAGATGTTCCCCGACCCGATCTACGAGGTCGACGAGCTCAACGATGCACGCTTCGGGCTGGCGTCCTACGCGTTGACCTACCCCGCCTACATCGTCTACG
>JAXDJQ010000111.1:0-4926 GCA_034667565.1 Actinomycetota bacterium | reverse complement strand
CCGACCGCGCCCTCACCCAACTTGGTGCCCAAGGTGAAGGTCGCGATCCGATCCCCGGGCTGGAGCTCGAAACCTTGTTCCTGCCGCGACTTCCACATTTGTGCGGGAGCATAGACCGGCTACTTGCAGCAAAAGGGTGGCTCAGCCCCCTCGTGGGTGATAGGAGAAACGGATGCCTGAATTCCCGACCCTCGGCACCGAGCTCGGCGGTTACCGCGTCGAGCGATTGATCGGTCGGGGAGGCATGAGCGTGGTCTATCTAGCAGAGCAACTCGCGCTCGGCCGGATGGTCGCTCTGAAGCTCCTATCCCCGGAACTATCCGAGGACGAGGAGTTCCGGCAGCGGTTCGTCCGAGAGTCTCGATTGGCCGGCGGCCTCGAGCACCCCAACATCATCCCGGTCCACGAGGCCGGCGACGTCGAGGGCCTCTTATTCATCGCCATGCGCTACGTCGAGGGTAGCGATCTGAAAGCCTTGCTGCAGCGCGAAGGACCTCTCTCGCTGGAAAAGACGATCGCCCTGATCGGCCAAGCTGCGAGCGCGCTCGATGCCGCGCACGCTCGGGGACTGGTCCACCGCGACGTCAAACCGGGGAACCTTCTGGTCGCGTCCGGCGACGGCCCCGAGGACAATGAGCATGTCTACCTCTCCGACTTTGGACTCACCAAGAAGACCGACTCCAAGAGCCGCATGACGAGCACGGGCCAGTTCGTCGGCACGCTCGATTACGTAGCGCCCGAGCAGATCCAGGGCAAAGAAGTGACGGGAGCGACAGATATCTACTCTCTCGCATGCGTCGCGCTCGAATGCCTCACCGGCCATGCTCCTTACGAACGGGACTCAGAGGTTGCCGTCATGTACGCACATCTCCAAGACCCGCCGCCGAAACCAACCGCGATGCGACCCGACCTCCCGCCGGCTCTCGATCTCGTGTTCGAACGAGCGATGGCTAAGGATCCGACCGAGCGCTACACGAGTTGTCGCGAGCTGATGCGCGCGATGCGAGATGCCGCGGGGATCCAATCCAGTGGCCCGCAGACGATCCCCCCTCAGAAACCTGCCCGAGGGCTGCGTCGTAAGCAATCTGTGGAGGCCAAGAGTGGCCCGAGGTCGAAGCCGAGCACACCCCGGATCCCGGTGGTCGCGCCGGTCGACTCCGGGGAGATCACGCAGCCCGGTGCGGTACCCCCAGGAGGGGCCACCCAAGAGAAGGATCAACCGAAGCGTCCGATCAACATGAAGGTCGCCGCGCTGGCACTCGTACCCATACTGGCGGGCACCGCATTAGTACTGACGCGCGTCGCCAGCAAAGACAAGACCGGTGACGCTGGTAGCCCCACCGGTGCCGAGTCGCCCAAAGGAACGCCCGGTGGAGGTGGAGGTGGCGTGGGCACGGGTGCCGCTTCGTTCCCGGGACAGCTGGCTTACCTCGAAGAGACGAAGCCCGGCTCGGAGACGTTCTTCGTCGACGTCGCGGAACCTCCCGACGCCAAGCCCATCGAGGTCCCCGGCACCTCGGGGAAAGACTGGCGAAACCGGCGGCCCGACTGGGCTTCATCGGGAGCGTTCTTCGCCTTCGCGACACCCGACCAGAGCGGCAAGCTCGATATCAAGGTCGTGGACCCTGCGTCGCCCCGCGACCTTGTCGACTCCCTCAAGGCCGAAGGATCACAAGGCTCCGTCGCGGTCTCACCCGATGGGGACCGCCTGGCGTTCAGCCAGATAGTCGACTCCAACCTCGACATCTACGTCTGGAACCGAACGACCGGGGCAGTAGATCGGCTGACCACCAACCCGGGAGATGACGACTCTCCGGAATGGTCACCGGATGGAAACCGGCTGGTGTTCGAACGAGAGACCGGGAACGACGTCAACGACATCTACATCATGGATGCCGACGGCACGAACCTCGAGAGGATCACCGACACTCCCGACCTGAACGAGAAACTCCCCGAGTTCAACCCGGTCGATGACACATTGATCGTGTATCACCAACAAGAGCCAGGCTCCCACTTCGGCATCTACGTCCACGACACGGACGAGCCGATGATCGATGCGGGAGTAAAGATCATCGACACTCCTGCCTACGAGATGCGTCCGACATGGTCGCCGGATGGGAAGTTCATCGCCTTCGACAGCGACACGGCAGGCAACATCGACGTTTTCATCATTCCCTTTGATGGCCTTGAAGATCCGCCCGCGGTGAGCGACGCGGTGCAGATAACCGACGGACCTAGCGACGAGCAGAGTCCATCGTGGGGATCCGGCGGTTGACGCGAGGTAGCGCTTGAGCACAGATGACCCAAGGCTAGGTACGACCCTAGGCGGTTACGAGATCCTGTCCCTCCTAGGTCGGGGCGGGATGGGAGTCGTCTATCTCGCGACCGACCCAAAGTTCGGACGGCGCGTCGCCTTGAAGGTCTTGGCGCCCGAGCTGAGCGGCGACGAGAACTTCCAAAGCCGCTTCGTTCGTGAATCTCAGATGGCTGCTGCGATCGATCATCCGAACATCATCCCTGTCTACGACACGGGCGAAAGCGAAGGTGTGTTGTTCCTTGCGATGCGCTATGTAGAGGGAACCGACCTGCGAGAGATCATCCAGAGGGAGGGGCAACTAGATCTCACACGCGCGGTGTCGATCGTCGCCCAGATCGGCAGTGCCCTCGATGCCGCGCACACGGGTGGGTTGATCCATCGCGACGTCAAACCGGCAAACGTCCTGCTGACTACGCTCGGAGATAGTGACGAACCACTCGACCACGTCTACCTCACCGACTTCGGCCTTACACGAAGGTCGGACTCGCGATCGCGCCTCACCGGAACCGGCGGCTTCATGGGAACGATCGACTACATGTCGCCCGAACAGATCAAGGGCGAAGAGGTAGACGGGCGTACCGACCTCTATGCCCTCGGATGTGTTTTCTATGAATGCCTCACCGGCGTCGTTCCCTACGAAAGAGATTCCGACGTCGCCGTGATGTACGCCCACATGATGGACGAGAGGCCGCTAGTCAGTGCCCTTCGTCAAGAGGTGCCGCCCCAGACCGATGAGATCGTGGCGCGAGCGATGAGTCGGGATCCGGACGATCGGTGGCCGACCGCCGCTGCGATGACGGGAGAGATAAGACGCACGTTCGGCATGTCAGACCCCGGGTCCACTTCACAGATGCTTGTCGCTGGCGGGGACCGGCCAGCAAGGCCTGCATCCCCAACACGAAGCAAAACTCTCGGCAGGCGAGCAGCAGCGCTGGCGCTGGGCGCAGTGATGGTCATCGGAACGATCGGTTACCTCGCGACAAGACCGGACGACAAGGAAGGACCGCCTGCCGGCGCCCACGGTCCAAGTGATAGCCCGGGAATCTCATCGAACGAAGGCTTGGCATGGCAACCGGCTGTGGGAGAAACCCTCCAGTTGCAGCTGTCGGGCAGATTTGACCCGAGCTATGAGGCAGACATCTACGCCCTCGAGTTGAACGACACGCCGGAAGCCACGATCGAGCAACTCCATGCGGATGGGGGCATGGTCCTCTGCTACCTCAGCGGGGGTGCGTGGGAAGAGTGGCGGCCCGACGCCGACAGCTTCCCGGTGGGGGTGCTGGGAGCAGAGTCAGAAGGATCGAGCGGCGTGCGGTGGCTCGATATCAGGCAGGTCGAAGCCCTGCGCCCGATCATCTCCGCACGACTCGCGGAGTGTTCTGAAAGGGGCGCCGACGGAGTCTTGTTCGACAATGTCGATGGGTACGCGAACAGATCTGGCTTTCGCTTGACAAAGAACGATCAGCTCGGCTTCGACGAGACCCTTGCTGACCTTGCCCATGAGAGCGCACTGGCCGCTGGCTTCACCAACGCCCCCGGACTTGCTGCGAAGCTCGAGCCTCGATTCGACTTCGCTGTACCAACGGGTTGTTTCCAATTCGACGAATGTGATCTCTATGCCAACTTCGTCGCGGCAGGCAAGCCCGTCTTTGTGATCGAGTTCCAGATCCCTCTCGAGGAGATCTGCGACCGAGCCGATAAGGGCGGCTTTACAGCCCAGCGCAAGAAGTACAACTTGGGCGCATGGAGAGAAGCATGTTGGGAGTGACTCGGTCGGCGGGTGGGCCCTCCTTCTCCCTCGTTCGAGTCTGATCTCCACCCGACCGAGCGATGCCTCCAATGGCGCGTTACGACACTGTTGTAAACGTCTGTTAAGCGTTGAGATTCATCGGGAGGCTAGATGCGAACGAGCGGCGAGATCGATCTCGACGCCACGTGGGAGCGATGGGTCACCTCGAGGGATGAGACCGCCCGGGATGCGCTGGTAAAGAACTACCTTCCGTTCGTTCGTTTCCTGGCGGATCAGCTCGGGTCCCAGGTCGACCCTTACCTGCGCTCCGAGCTCTACAGCCTCGGGACGCTTGGACTCCTCGACGCCATCGAGCGGTTCGATCCCGGCTTGGGGAATCGCTTCGAGACCTATGGCGGAACCCGGATCCGAGGCGAGATGCTCGATGGAGTCAGGCGGATGGGAGCACTACCGCGCGGAGCGCGGCAGCGACGCACATGCGTGATCAGGTACATCACGCCGGTTGATTTCCAGAGCGCGGTCACCCCGAGCGGAGCCAGGTTCCAGGATTGCCTCGAAGACTCCGACCAGCCGTCAGCATCTGATGCCCTCGAGCTCATCGCCGACCACGAGGAGGTCGTTGCGGCTATCGAAGCGTTGCCGGAGAGGGAACGCCGGGTGATCCGCCAGCACTATTACGAAGGCACCTTTCTGAAGGCGATCGGCACCGAGCTCGGGATCACCGAGTCCCGGGTGTGCCAGATCCACCGCCGCGCTCTGAAGATGCTGGAGCGAAGTCTTCTACGCCTTCGAGCGGCTTAGACCTGACGCCCGGGTCTAGTGGGCGCCCCAGACCGGACTTGAACCGGCGACCTTCTCC
>JAXDJQ010000110.1:0-2953 GCA_034667565.1 Actinomycetota bacterium | reverse complement strand
GCAACTCGATCTGGCGGGTTAGGTCAGCAAGGTGTTTGCGAACGACCTCGCGTGGATCGTCGCTTGCACCGGCCAGCACGCCCTTGATGTCCTCGAGCGACAAACCGAGTTGCCGCAGGGCGACGATCCGGTACAAGCGATGGACCTCGGCGCGTCCATAGATCCGGTGCCCGGAGTCGGTTCGCTCAACCGCGGGCAGCAAGCCGATGTCGTCATAGTGGTGCAGCGTCCGAACCGTTAGTCCGGTCGCTTCGGCAAGCTCACCGATCTTCCACGTGTATCCCTGTGTCTCCATCACGCATACCAAGGTAGACCCTCACGTAACGTGAGGTGCAAGCCCCAACTTTTCCTATTTCACTCGCCTGGCGAGCTCAGACTAGAGAACCTTGATCAATCGATGCCGGTGATGGCGATGCCGGCACGATCGGTGCCGTAGCGGTGATTGATCCCGATCAGAAGAGCGGTGATGGGTTCGATGATCCTCGCGTTCTCCAGCGGCCCGGCATCGACGAATCGCAGACTCGGCATCAGCTCGATGAGCTCCTTCACGATCCCTTTCCCCTGCTTGCTACCGCACACGAGGATGTCTCCGTCCAGCTTCGACTCGAGGTCCGAAACAGCCGAGGCCGACAAGGTGTGGAACGCGGCACACATCTTCGTGCCCTTGGGCAGGAACGCGAGGCCGAGTTGGGCGGCCGATCCTTCCCAGACCCCGAAGACATGGGTTGCCTTGCCCCCGACCGACGCTTCGACCGGAACCGTGGCGTCGATAACCACAGCACTCTCTTGAAGGCTGTCGGCGATGGCGCGATAGATGGGGACGAAGCCCGAGAACGGAACCGCGATCACCACAACGTTGGTCGATGAAGCGGCCGCAGGATTATCCAGTCCGTCTGCGTTCGCGTCCGGCACGATCGCCTTCAGCTTCTCGACGGCTGCCTCGGCCTTGGCCTTCTCACGCGATCCGATAGTGACGTGGACACCCGCTTTCGCCCACCGTGTCGCTAGTGCGAAACCGAGGTCTCCTGTACCTCCGATGATCGCGACATGTTCGACGGACATCAGAAAACGGTTGGCTCGTACTCGCCGTACACGCCGCGGAGGACGTCGGAGACTTCACCGAGGGTTGCGTACGCGCTAAGGGCTTCTCTCATCGGATGGAGGAGGTTATCCGTGCCTCGCGCCGCCTCGTCCAACGCCTTTAAGGCCTTGTCCACCGCACCCTGATCGCGTTCCGCGCGGATCTTCGCCAGTCGTTCGATCTGGCGCTTCTCGAGCTCGGGATCGAGCGAGTACAGCTCCACCGGCTCCTCCTCTGACTCGAACTTGTTAACGCCGACGACGACGCGCGATCCGTCCTCGATACCTTGCATGATCCTGTAGGCGGCGTCTTCGATCTCGCGCTTCATCCATCCCGATTCGATCGCTTCGACCGCTCCGCCCATGCCGTCGATCTTCTCGAGGTAGACGCTGGCGGCCTCTTCGATCTCGTCGGTGAGGTGCTCGACGAACCAACTACCGCCCAAGGGGTCCGCCGTCGCCGGGACCCCGGTCTCGTACCCGAGGACCTGCTGGGTGCGAAGCGCGATGGTCGCGGCCTTCTGACTCGGCAGCGCCAAGGCTTCGTCGAAGCCGTTGGTATGAAGGGACTGCGTTCCACCCAGAACCGCTGCCATCGCTTCGAAAGCGGTTCGCACGATGTTGTTCTCCGGTTGCTGCGCGGTCAGCGTCGCTCCGCCCGTTTGGGTGTGGAACCGCAACATCAATGACTTTGGATCCTTCGCACCGAAGCGTTCCTTCATCACCTTCGCCCAGATCCTGCGGGCCGCTCGAAACTTCGCGATCTCTTCGAAGAAGTTCATGTGGCAGGCGAAGAAGAACGAGAGACGGGGAGCGAAGTCATCGACGTCGAGCCCCGCGTCGATCGCAGCTTGCGCGTACGCGATCCCGTCGGCGATGGTGAAGGCGACCTCTTGCACGGCAGTACATCCCGCCTCGCGCATGTGATAGCCGGAGATCGAGATCGTGTTCCAGCGCGGCAATCTCTCGTTGCAGTACGCGAACAGGTCCGTGATGATCCGCATCGAAGGCTTCGGCGGATAGATGTAGGTGCCGCGAGCGGTGTACTCCTTGAGCACGTCGTTCTGAGTGGTCCCACTGACTCTGTCGGGTGACACGCCTTGCTTCTCGGCGACCAATTCGTAGAGCAGAAGCAGGATCGAAGCGGTCGAGTTGATCGTCATCGACGTGGAGACCTCGGACAGCGGGATCTGGTCGAACAGCAACTCCATGTCGGCCAGGGAGTCGATGGCGACACCGACCCTGCCGACCTCGGCCTGCGCCTTGGGGTGATTGGAGTCGTAACCCATCTGGGTAGGGAGGTCGAAAGCCACGGAGAGGCCGGTCTGGCCCGCTTTCAGCAGGTAGCGGAAGCGCTCGTTGGTTGCCTCTGCGCTGCCGAAGCCCGCGTACTGGCGCATCGTCCACAACCTGCTCCGGTACATGCCCGGATAGACGCCGCGCGTGAACGGATATTCCCCCGGTGCCCCGAGCTCCCATTCGCGTTGGGTCTCGGGACCGTAGAGAGGATGTATCTCGATGCCGGAATCAGTGCGGGGTTCTTGGTCCACCATCGAATGCTAGTGCCTGGTCCCAATGGATAGGATGCCCGCGCATGGCGACCGTCGAAGAGATCTATAAGAAGCATCGACCACAGGCTTTCAGCCCCGATCGCCGCCCCTCGTCCACCGAGGTTTGGTGGTGGTTCTTCATGCGGATCTCAGGCGTGATCCTTCTTTTCCTGGTCCTTATCCACCTCTACATCATGCATCTCATCGGTGAAGGGGTTGAGCGGGTCGATTACGCCTTCGTGTCCAACCGCTGGAACAACGTCGGGTGGAAGACCTTCGACTGGGTGATGTTGTTCCTCGCTCTACTCCACGGCACGAATGGT
>JAXDJQ010000109.1:0-6542 GCA_034667565.1 Actinomycetota bacterium | reverse complement strand
GAACGACCGGTCTCCACCGAACCGCCGTATGCAGCGACCCTTTCCTCGATCCCGATCAGACCGAATCCGACCCCGAGCCGATCGGGGTAGGAGCCGTTGTCTTCCACTTCGAGCTCCAGAGAGCTATGAGAACGTCGCACCCTTATTCGCGCGGTCGCGGGAGCAGCGTGCTTGGCGGCGTTCGTTAAGGCCTCCTGCACGATCCTGTACGCAGACAGATCGACGCTGGGTGGAATTCCAGTGAGCTCACCTTCGACATCGATCTCGACATCGAGCCCCGCGAATCGAGCGTTCGCCAGTAGATCGTCCATCCGGCGAAGACTCGGCTGAGGACCTAGTTCGGAACCGTCTCCCTCGCGCAGCACCTCGACCAGCCGGCGCATCTCCGTCAAGCCTTGTCGCGCGGTGCGTTCGATCACGGTCAAGACCTCAACTGTGGGATCGGTGCGGTCTTTGAGCCTCATACGCTCGCCGCCGGCCTGAACCGCGATGACACTCATGCTGTGAGCGACCAGGTCGTGGAGATCACGTGCGATACGAGCTCGTTCGTTGGCGATCGCCACTTGCTCCGCGTTCGCTTGCTGCTCCTCGAGGGCTTCGTTGCGCGCCTCAAGTGCTTCCGCGAGAAGTTGCCGCGTGCGAACATGGCGTCCGGCTACGAAGGCGCCACCGAACACGACGATGGGCAACAGGAAATCGTCCGGGCCCCACCACGCCAGGCTTGCAGCCAGGCTCACCGCCGCCGCCCACCAGCGTCGCTCCTCCCGCGCGTGCGCGCCCATCGAGTAGATGGCGAACAGCCACGGGATGATCAAGGTGTCGGACGGCTGACCGTTCCCGTCCGCCCAGCCCTGGAAGACGAACGCGGCTGTAACCGCCGAGGCTACGCCGATAGGGAATCGTCGACGCCCCACGAGAGGGACCGTCATCGCGACCGCCATCAACGCGTAGAGCCCCCGCGGCCCGTGAATGAAGTCGTCCGGCCTCAACGTGTCGAGCTCCATCAGCACGAGCAGGGCGACCGCGATGACCCAGTCGGTCATCGCCTGATGGCTTCGCAGCCTCGACCACGATCTCTTGAGCAGATCCATCCTTGCAAGCTAGCCGCTACGGCCCTCCCGGACATCTGCCGTCATGGGTAGATCGATCGGTTACGAATCCCCCGCGCGGCAGAGGACAAGTTCACCCGCCAGCCAGATGAATCGAGCGCTTCCCTCCCCTAGCGTCACGTCGTCGGAAAACAATCGAAAGGACGAGGAAGTGACCAGAACGCGTACGGCATTCGGGTTGATGATCGTGGGGGTCCTCCTTCTCAGCGCCTGCGGGAATGACGCTAAGGACACCCCAAGGGCGCAGCCACCTGCATCATCGGCCCCCGCGGGACCTACGCAGGTGACGGTTACGGCGACCGAGTACAGCTTCGATCTCCCCGATGAGCTCCCCGCGGGACCCACCTCGTTCACGCTAACGAACGCTGGTAAAGAGAAGCACTTCCTAGAGATCGTTCAGCTCACCGACGATGCCCTCCCGCTCAAAGAGCTCCTCAAACTTCAAGAAGACGAGCTTGCCCCCTACTTCGTCGGACAGCCCAATCGCATCGCCACGGTGAAACCGGGTGAGACCAGCGAGCCGAAGAACATCGATCTAGTCCCGGCCCGCTACGCATACGTGTGCTTCATCGAGGCGAAAGACGGAACCCCCCACGCGTTCTTAGGAATGAGCGGTGAGTTCACGGTCCACTAACCGCCGCTTCGTTAGGGTCCCCGTTACAGGTTTGAGGAGACCACAGACCTCTGTTGTTCTCCCGGGCTTCCCGTTCTAGTTGGACGAACAGGTCGGCGTGGCGCACGTTCGTTGAATATCGCTTGATGTAGTAGTGCTGCTAGAGCGCCTCAATCCGCCTTCACAGGCAACAGCAACCGCTTATGCCAGGACTTCGAGAATCTTTGCCACCAGTCGACGCAAGGGCAGACGACCCGGGAATTGAGTGAACAGCCCGGTCACGATCAAGGCGGCGGCTAGGATCAAAGCTGAATCCAGCCAGGGTGCAGCTCCCGTCCCGGGAAGACCGCCCGGCCCCGAGGTGCCCGATCCGAGAGTCCCCGGCCCGCCCCCGGTCGGTGGCGGCGACGGTGGTGACGTGCTGCTGTCGGTTGGTGATGGTGAAGGTGGAGATGTAGCCCCGGTTGGTGACGGCGATGGAGAGCCGCCGCCCGTTGGTGACGGGGATGGGCTTATCGAGCCGCCGCTCGGAGACGGTGATGGAGATGATGTACCACCACCGGTTGGCGACGGTGTCGGGCTGCTCGTGGAGCACGACTGCCGGGTGATCGTGTTGGAGTCCAAAGTCACTGCCCCATTACGAGCGAGCGTCCGGCCGTCCACCGTCGCGTTCGTGTTCAGCGTGTTTGAAGTCAAGGCAAGGATGCTCCCCTTAAAGCGCGTATTCGTTCCCAGTGTGGCCGAACTCCCCACCTTCCAGAAGACGTTGCAGGATTGAGCGCCATTGATGAGGCTGACGTTGCTGCCTGAGGCGGTTGTCAGCGTGGAGCCGATCTGAAATATGAAAACGGCACTGGGATCTCCCTGAGCATCCAGAGTCAGCGTGCCGGTCAGCTGAGCCGACGAAGCAAAGCAATAGACACCCGAGGTAAGGGTCAAACCCCCGAGATCCGTGCCCGTGAGATCTACATCGCAGGAACGCCCCGCGGCGTCGTTGTACGCGGCGGTAAGGTCCGACTGGGCTTGAGCTGCGACGGCGTCGCCCGAATGGACCGTCCCGTTCACTGTTCCTGGCGGAAAACCGGTCACAGAATTTCCGGGACTCACCCCGAGGTCTCCATTAACGACGGTAGGACCAGTGTTCGTCACCGTGCTGCCGGCCAAGACAGCAAAGCTGTCGGCCGTCCCAAGGCCAACAGGGGCTGGGTTCGAGGCCGCTCCAGCGTTCATCGGAATCGAGACGAGTCCCAACGGGACGACAACCGCCACCAGGCACACGATCCTGCTTCGACTCTTGATACTGCACCTCCGGGAGGCTCTCTGGAGACGAGAACGGCCAGCGGTGAACGCTTCTCGAAGTTGCCCCGAGAGCCATACCCAAATCGGGACAATTCGTCACGACGCTAACACCTGGCATAGTACGGGCGCCCTCGGTTGTTGTCCCTTGCCTCACGCTCGAGCTGCGCTAGATGTAGTCGTCCCGCCTAGAGCGGCCTCAATCAGGATTCACAGGCAACAGCAACGGCTAATGCACCACAGATCTCGTACATCCGTTGATCGCTCAAGCGGCCGAGACGGTCGACCAGCGTTCCTATCGAAACGCTCTCGACGGAATCCAGATTCACCGCCGACGGGAGTGGCACCGGATCCTCGGCGGGCTCGAGGAGAACCTCACTTGCGATGCCACGGATAGTCGTCGTGCACGGTCCTATCAGCGCTCGACCCAGGCGAGGGATGGCGACATCACGCGAAAGCACGACGACAGGTCGCCGGCCGACCTGCGGAAGCTCGCACCACCAGATCTCTCCTCGGGCAGGGACCGTGCTCAAGAACCGGCCGCCGCCGCTCGGAACGAAGCCAAGTCGCCCCACTCGTCGTTGGTTCCCAACGGCTCCTTGTCATACGCGCCGTAAGCGGCATCGATTTCTGCCGCCCGATTACGAGCCACGAGCGCTGCAAGGGCCTCTTCGACCAGGGCGGAGTCCGGAACGCCGGCCCGCAGCCGTCGCACTGTCTTCAGTAACTCCTCGTCAACGGTCGTGCTGATCCGTGCTCGTGGCATGCCACAATTGTAGCATAGATGTGCCACGCTCACGGATGCCCCGCGAGGGCTCTAGCCCTCTCTCGGGCTCCGGAAATAACCGATGTCGCACGCATTGCAGCGCGCGGCGGGGATGGTCGATCCCTTCCAGAAGCCCTGTGAGACGCGTTCTCCGCGCCACATCGTGAACAAGATGCGGCCCGGAGCCATCACCCAATTGATGGGGCGTCCACTCTCCAAGTAGCCCCTGTCAAGAGTCCCGCCACATCTCAGACAACGGTCCACGGGGACGTCCATAGGTCGAGCCTCTCACGGACGTACTGGGCCTTCCAGCGTCTCTCGCCCAATCAAGGACTTCCATCGCAGGTAGTGGAGGCCCAGAGGCCGCGGTCGTTCTCCCGCGCGTCTCGTTGCAGTTGCACGAATAATTCCGACCAGCGAACGTTGGTCCGGTATCGCCAGATGTAGTCGTGGCCCATTCACATAGCCCGGGATCAGCGACTCTCCACAACGGTCAGATGGAATGTGACCTGCGCTCCAGGCCACCCAGTCACCAATATGTACTTGGTACCTGCATCTAGGCGGCCTGCATCGCTGAGGCGTCCGGTCATCGCGCAGTTCGAGTCGTACAGGGTCATGTATAGGTGTTTCCCACCCACCAGCTCATCTGCTTCGAGCTGAACGTCGGCAGAACCGGGCGAGAGCCTGTCGGGCAGCTTAACCACATAGCCATCGAAACCCTGGCTTGCCGGGATGGCGCAGCTCATAGCGAAATCGTTGGCGGTAACGCCGGAGCGCTTAGCGGGGAGAAAGTCGACGTACGCTTCAAGAGGGTCTCCGTTGGCGAACGACCCTGACGCCTCAAAGGTCACTGGACTCGGTGGCTTCTTCCTCTTCGCGGCGCCAGCGGGGGCAGCAATGGCGCCTGCGACCAACATCGCAAGGACCGTCATCAGGATGATTCTTCGCATGATTCCCTCCCAGGTTGATAGAAGACGCTGTCAAGCAGCATGGTGGTTCACCCGGACCGCAGAAACATCCCTCACATGAGGGATGTTCAATGGGCTCACGCGAGACAAGGTGTCCTGATGCAGATCGTTATCGAGATGGATGAGTCGGATCCCCCGGAAGGTCATCTCTCCTCCGCGTCAGCCGACGGCGACGTGGGAGCCCTTTCTCCCTGCAGAGTTGAGTTTGTCGGGTGGCTGGGTTTGTTGCGAGCCCTATCTTCGGTCGTGGCAATAGAGTCCGCCGATGCGAATGGACTCCCCTGATGTGGATATCTAAATGCGCTCAGGAGGGCCATCAGGGTGACCGAGGCCCCTAGGGCCCCCCTCATCGGACGCGAGGAGGAGAGCAACACAGCACGGAGCGCACTGGAACGAGCAGCCACCGGGCGGCTTGAAGTATTTCTCATCGAGGGCGAAGCAGGTATCGGCAAGACCCGACTCGTCACCGAAGCTACGCAACAAGGGCAACGACTCGGCTTCGGGGCATGGACCGCATCCTTCGAGGAGATGGAAAGGGTCAGGTCATTCGGTCCCTTACTCGACGCCTTGGATTGCCACGCGCGATCGAGCGACCCGCGACGAAGAGATATCGCGGGGATGTTGCTTCCGGATGTAGATCCCGGAGCTAGGTCAGACCGACCGTTCCAGATCGTTGAAGCCTTGGTCGGATTGATGGAAGAAGAGGCGTTGGCGCAACCACGCGTTCTGGTGCTCGACAATCTGCATTGGGCGGACCCGATGAGCCTCTACTCCATCCGGACAGCCGTCAGACGTCTCGCCTACGTTCCTCTCTTGCTCATCGGCACGATGCGCCCCCAGCCTCGAACACGAGATCTTGAGCACCTCCTCCATGCGCTGGACCATGAAGGGTGGCAGCCCACCTTCTTGAGTCCACTAGGGGACGACGCCGTGTTGACTCTCGCTGCTCACTTACTAGGTTCGCCACCAAGTTCGCGCTTGGTTGCCCGTTTGTCATCCGCCTCAGGCAATCCGTTCTTCATCATGGAGTTAGTGGATGCCTTGAAGAAAGATGGCCAGCTCGATGCGGCGCCGGAACCAGCCTCGCTATCGCCGGATGTCAGGTTGACGATCCTGACCAAGATCAGCTTCTTGTCGGAACCGTCGATAGAGCTTCTTCGCGCCGCAGCGGTCCTCGGGACGAACTTCTTCGTGACCGACCTCGTTACGATCGTTCGACTGCCCCTTGGCGAGCTGATGCCACGGATCCGGGAGTGTCTCGCCGCGAGCGTGCTGGATGAGGACGAAGAGAAGATCCGCTTCCGTCATGACCTCATTCGTGAAGCGCTCTATCTCGATATGCCAGCTGCTATCCGCAAGGGAATGCATCTCGAGATCGCCCGACTTCTCCTGGATGCGGGAGCCAGCCCCACACGCGTAGCGGAGCACTTCCTCATCGGAGCTGAAGCAGGCGACCGAGCGGCCATCACTGTGTTGCGCCAGGCTGCGCTCGAGGCATCGCGTTCTCCGCAGACCAGGATCGAGCTGCTCCGTGCTGCAAGAGAGCTTCATCTCGATGATGACCCGGAGGTGATGTTGACCGACGCCGATCTTGCGGATGCTCTCGTGGGTGGCGCGCACTTCGATGAGGCCATACCACTGGCTCGTTCCCTACTGGACCGCACCCAGGACGCTCAGCTCAGGCGCAGATTGCGTCGACTCATCGCAAGAGCCCTGCGGATCGCAGGTCGTTGGAGAGAACTCATGGACACCACCGATGAATGGTTGCAAGGCGATCTCCATCCAGAAGA
>JAXDJQ010000108.1:0-4871 GCA_034667565.1 Actinomycetota bacterium | reverse complement strand
GGAAAGGGTGCTGCTGTCGCGCGGACACGAAGTCGATGGATGGGGTCCACGACCGGGATATGCACGGTGGGCACCAGATGGACGACGTATCGCGTACAGCGCGACCGTAGAGGAGCCCCCGTTGTCGGAGGACTCGATCTACCGTGGACTGGTGGCTACAGTGCGCCCGGATGGGACGGGCAAGCGGCTTCTAACCAAAGCTCGCTTCCTCAATTACCTCCCAGCCTGGTCCCCGGATGGGACGAAGATCGCCTACGTGAGTAATCGAGACGGCAACTATGAGATCTTCGTCATGGACCGGGACGGGTCCAACAAGGTTCGGCTCACGGAGACGGACGACCCGACTAGCAACTCGTCGCCTGTGTGGTCACCGGACGGGACCAAGATCGCATTCAGCCGATCAGTGGGAGATCCAGCAGCTCACCAGATCTTCGTGATGAACGCGGACGGGACCGAGCCAACCCAACTGACCTTTGAGGTTGAGAAGAGCTATGGGCCGAGTTGGTCCCCAGATGGCTCCAAGATCGCATTCACTAGCACCCGCGAAGCTGCGCGATATCACTTGTTCGTTATGGACGCCGACGGCGCAAACGTGCGGCGCGTATCGGTCCTCGATGCAGACCACGTTTACGGGTATGCCTGGTCGCCAAGCGGCGATTGCATCGTGTATTCCGCCAGTGCCGCCGGCCCGCCGCGACTCGACCTCGATGTCTACGCCGTAGAAGTGGATAGCCTCACAACCCGGCCATTCACGCGACAAGAGGGTCACGAAGCGAGTCCTGACTGGTGAGGGTGGCTCTGAGTTTCGAGAGGCGGGATGAACAGCACCTAACTGTTCACGTTTCGCTGATCGATTCGTCGGCTGCTAGGCGCTCAAGCACAGCGCTCTGCGCGGTCTTCTTGCAAAGCAGGTGTTCTACCGATTGAGCTACCGCCCCTCAGAAACCCCAAGTTACCTGCGCAAACGCCATGACGGGCTTACAGAAACAGTAGGCAGCCGTTCGGCAGCAGCAGCTCTGAATCGAGCAAGCGGAGTCCTCACTAGGCTGACGTTGTGAAGCCGTCATTGGAGCGGTGGTGGTGTCGGCCCTCATCGGCGGTGCGGTCTGGATCGGGCTGGCATCGCGAAAACCTCCTCCGGCCCAGCAGGTGAGAAGGACGGTGTAACGACATGGCCAAGCTGATGTACATAACAAACGTCTCTCTCGACGGCTACATCGAGGACGCTCACGGCAGTTTCGACTGGACCGAGCCCAGCGACGAGGTCTTCGCCTTCATCACCGATCTCATACGCCCCGTCGGTACGTGGCTCTACGGGCGGCGGCTGTACGAGGCGATGTCGGTCTGGGAGACCGACGCCACTCTGGCCGCGCAGTCGGACCTCATGGCCGACTTCGCGGAGGTCTGGAAGGCGGGAGAAAAGGTCGTGTACTCCACGACCCTGGAAGCTGTGTCCACAGCCAGGAGCCGGCTCGAGCGCAGTTTCGACCCGGACTCGGTGCGGGACATGAAGCGGTCGGCGACGGGCGATCTGACAGTAGGCGGCGCGAATCTCGCTGCGCGCGTGTTCGAGAACGGGCTGGTCGATGAGTGCCACCTATTCATCCATCCCGTGCTCGTGGGTGGGGGCAAGCCGGGCCTGCCGAGGGACGTGCGCGCCGACCTCGAGTTGATGGACGAGCGCCGATTCACCAACGGCATCGTGTACCTCCGCTACCGCATCCCTCTCTGAGGCAACCTGGTTCCAGCCAGGACCCTCTGTCTCCAAAGGTGGCCGTCAAAGCGAGTCAATTCCCTTATCTCGTGTGGTGCTGGATAAATCTCTGCCGAAATATAAGGAGCAAAGCAAGGACGACCGTATTGGCTGCCGTCACTAAGAGGGAGATCCCCGAGCCGCTATCTCGAAGGTGAATGGCTTCCACGGCCAAAAGTGCGACGAGTACGGACACCAGCACGTAATAGCCCCACGCTCGACGTCGAAGGAGCCCATACGCACCAACGATCTTGATCGTGCCGAGAACCACGAGGCCGGCAGCAACACCATGTCGCTGATTCAGGAACCCCTCGAGGTGACTTTGGATGAACGAAACGGCCGGGTCGTGCGGATCCTCCCGAACTTCTTCCCGAACGAGCAGATCGACGATCGTCTGTAAGACCCCCGGAGGCAGCACGGCAAGAGCGAGTCCGCTCAAGAGCTCAAGGCCTCCGCTAAGGAACTTGAACCCGACAATCAATATGCGAACTGCATCGGCTCGCTTCACGGACCAACGGTAGGCCCTTCCCAGGGAGACGGTCGCTTCGGGGCTGGTGAAACGGATCCATCGGCCGGATCAAAGGGAGGTCTCTTGACGGTACTTTTTCGCTATGCGACCCATCCGCTATTCCATCAACGTCACATTGGACGGGTGTTGCGATCATCGCGTGTTCTCGCCGGGCGAAGACGTGCACCATCACGCGGCCGAGAACATCGAGCAAGCCGATGCCCTGCTCTTGGGTCGGGTGACCTACGAATTGATGGAGGCTGGTTGGCGGGAGCCGGCGCCATCAGGAGCGAGGCCGGACTGGATGGAGCCCTTCGCCCGGACGATCGACGCGGCAAAGAAATACGTTGTCTCGAGCACCCTTGATCAGGTCGATTGGAACGCGGAACTCGTACGCGGTGATCTAGGAGAGGCGGTCCAGCAGCTCAAACAGGAGCCGGGTAATGGACTGGGCGTGGGAGGCATGAAGCTCCCGCTAGCGTTGGCGGAGCTGGATCTGATCGACGAGTACGAGTTCGTTGTGCACCCCAAGCTAGCCGGCCATGGGCCCACGTTGTTCGAAGGGCTATCGAAGCCTCTCGACTTGAAGCTCGTGGGCCAGCTGGAATTCGACTCCGGGGTGGTTGCGATGCGGTACGAGCCGGGAAGGTAACCCCACCGATCGTTACTGGCTGAGCCTGAGGACCCTGTCGGTGTACTCGTCGCCTTCTGCCCCGACGTCGGTGAAGGTTGCGTCACCGCTTGCACCCGCGTAGGCACCCGTACCGCCGAGCACAGCGACCTCATAAACACCGGGCCCTCGCGGATCCAGTCCTTGAAGCATGATGTCGCCGTCGGCGAGCTCGAGGACGTAGTTGCAGTTCCACAGTCCTCTGTTGGGATCGATGATCCTTCTGTGAACGATGCAATGCAGGTATGCCGTGCCGACGCGCTCTGACTGGGACTCGTCGAGCAACGGAGCGCGCGCTGAGATGCGGTCCCCGAGCCGGAGGCCGTCCCCGTATGCGTCATCGACCTCGACCCTCAAGTCCTGGCTAGGACTGGTCATAACGTGGAGGACGGTCTGACCACTTGCGCTAGTCGCCATGACCACACCACTTGCGATTCCCAGAACGACCACGAACAACGCGATGCTGAGCTTCCTGCGCATGAGCTGCCTCCTTCTTGACCAGCTGATCTGCCGGCGACTGCCATGCTGCATGCGCCCAGCTTTGCAAGCAATAGCCTTCGTCGAAGAGTCCACCTGAATCACGGACTAGTCGCAGATGGGGTATCGGGGTCCCCCCTGGGTGGAGGAAGATAAGCGCATGTCTGAACGCTCCTTAAGGTGCGTGGGCGACTCCGAGCTGAGCCCGGCCCCCGAGAACGCAGAGATCGACGACCACGGTCACCTCGTCCAGTTCTACGAAGCAGACTCCTATCTATGTGAGTCGGTTAGAGATTTCGTGCTCGCAGGCTTCGAACGCGGCGAGAGCGCGGTCATCGTGGCGACCAGGGATCATCGCCAGGCGATCGATGAACTGCTCGAAGCGTCAGACCTCGACATCCAGGACTTGAGGAACAGCGGTCGCTACGTCCTGCTGGACGCGACCGAAACACTGTCTAGGTTCATGGTCGACAACGAACCTGAACCAGCTCTCTTCTCGGCCGCGATCGGTTCCGCGATCGCTCGAGCTGCCGATGCCGGTGATGGCGTACGGATCTTCGGAGAGATGGTTGCCGTGCTCTGGGACGAAGGCAATATCACCGCCGCGATCCGCCTCGAGGAGTTGTGGAACGAGCTCGCCAAGGCTCACCCATTCTCCCTCCTGTGCGCGTACCCCTTGCATGTGTTCGGTAGTGACAATGCTGCGTTCGCCCGCGTCTGCGCTTGCCACACCAGGGTTATCCCGACCGAGAGTTACACCGCGTTGGCAGGTGCGGACGAACGTCTGCGTGCGATCACCGAGCTTCAACTTGTCGCGGCGGGACGATCCCATCTCGCCGCACGGGACCGGCACCGTCATGCGCTCGAACTGAATCGGTCCGTCGTTCAAGACCTCGCTGCAGCGAAGATGGCCTTCGATCTTGGGCACCCAGAGATGGGCGAGAACGCGATCAACCATGCTCTAGAGAAGGCCACCGCGATGGTGTCCGAGCTCCTCGCCGAGGGTCCAGATGTGCACCCCGGAGATCTGCGCACCAACTAGGCCCACGGGCACTTCCACAGGTTCTCCACAGGCCCTAGCGCGAATCGGGACTTACTGGGATAATCTCCCTCCCCCTTATCAACAACGGAGGCATCCTTGGAGTCCACCGATCAGCAGGTAGTCACCCCGCCCGACGTCGTAAGGCTCGAAGAAGACATCGTCGAGTGGGTCCCGGCGGCCATCGCCGCTCGCCGTTTGGAGATAGAGATCCCGCTTCTACGGTCCTGGTGTGAAGAAGGCAAGGTTGCCTGGCGCACCGGCGAGGGGGCCGCGGGACCGATCGCACTCGTCGATTTCGCTGCCGCATCCGCTCGGGTGTCTTCGACTTCTTTAAGCTCGCTGGATCAGGCCGTAGCGCCCTCGCCGGTCGAGGAGGTTCCGCTAGACCCGCTGACTCCGCAGGGAACCTCGCGGGTGGGAC
>JAXDJQ010000107.1:0-7988 GCA_034667565.1 Actinomycetota bacterium | reverse complement strand
CTGTGAAAAACGCCCTGAATAACCCTCGCGACCTGGACCGGCGACTCGTCGACGCCCAAGAGGGCCGCAGGATCCTCGATCGCCTATACGGATACGAGGTTTCTCCCGTCCTGTGGAAGAAGGTTCTTCCCAAGCTGTCGGCCGGACGGGTGCAAAGCGTCGCGACGCGGTTGATCGTGGATCTCGAGAAGGCCCGGATGAAGTTCCGTGCCGCCGGCTACTGGGATGTCGAGGGTCAGTTCCACCCAACGATCGGTGACGCGACCCCATTCGGAGCAACACTGGTCTCTCTCGATGGGGAGCGTCTGGCGACGGGTAAGGACTTCGACGATCGCGGCAGCCTGGTTCGTGCGAGCGCCGTCGTGCTCGATGAGGCGAAGGCGCGCGAGCTCACCGAGCGCCTGACCTCAGCGAAGTTCAACGTGCGTTCCGTCGAGGAGAAGCCGTATCGCAGGTCTCCGTACGCCCCGTTCATCACATCCACCTTGCAGCAGGAAGGCGGTCGCAAGCTCGGCTTCACTGCCAAGCGAACCATGCAGGCCGCTCAACGCTTGTACGAGAACGGTTACATCACGTATATGCGGACCGACAGCACGACGCTGTCATCCGAAGCATTGAAAGCGGCGCGCTCACAAGCCGAAGAGATGTACGGGAAGGACTACATCCCCGACCAACCTCGCCAGTACACCGGAAAGGTGAAGAACGCCCAGGAGGCACACGAGGCGATCCGTCCCGCGGGCGAGTCCTTCCGACTCCCTTCCGACGTGGCTCGGGAGCTCACCGGCGACGAAGCGCGGCTCTACGACCTCATCTGGAAAAGAACCGTTGCATCACAGATGAAGGACGCAACCGGACAAAGCGTTCAGGTCAGGCTCGGTGCGAACACGGGTCAGGAGGACGCAGAGTTCGCCGCGAGCGGCAAGGTCATCACGTTCCCCGGGTTCCTCAGGGCCTACGTCGAAGGGTCGGACGATCCGGATGCGGCGCTCGAAGACCGCGAGGTCCGTCTACCTCAGTTACGGGTTGGCCAGGAGCTTGCAGCAGATTCGCTCGAGCCCAAGGAGCACGTTACGCAGCCACCAGCGCGCTATAGCGAAGCTCGGTTGGTCAAAGAGCTCGAGGAGCGCGGCATCGGTCGGCCTTCGACCTACGCAAGCATCATCGGAACGATCCTCGACCGGGGCTACGTGTGGAAGCGCGGGAGCGCGTTAGTTCCGGCATGGAAGGCGTTCTCGGTCGTGCAGTTGCTCGAGCGCAATTTCCCGCGGCTGGTGGACTACGACTTCACTGCGTCGATGGAACAAGACCTCGATGAGATCGCGACCGGTGAGGAAGAGACTGTTCCGTGGTTGAAGAAGTTCTACTTCGGTAATGGCGAGGTGGGGCTCCATCAGATGGTCTCCGATGAGAAGGTCGAACAGATCGACCGTCAGGAGATCAACACGATCGAGATCGGCGACGATGCCGACGGAACTCCCATCACCGTCCGCGTGTGGGGCGACACCGCCGATGTGTGGCGCGGTGATCAGAAGGCGGGCATCCCTACGGATCTTGCCCCGGACGAATTGACCGTCACGAGAGCGATCGAGCTGTTGGAGGCCCCCAGCCAGGAGCGGGTGTTGGGGGAAGACGAGCATGGGGAGACCGTCCACCTCAAGGTCGGAAGGTTCGGCCCTTACGTGCAGATCGGTGAGATGGAGGTTGGCTCCAAGACGAAACCACCGACGGCCTCGCTGTTGAAGACGATGGACCCCGCGACCGTCTCGCTCGAGGATGCTCTGAAGTTACTGGCGCTACCGCGCTCGGTCGGCAAGGATCCCGAAACGGGTGAGGAGATCGAGGCTCTCAACGGTCGCTACGGGCCCTACCTAAAGAAGGGCAAGGACACGCGTTCGCTCGAGACCGAGGATCAGATCTTCACCGTGACGCTCGAAGAAGCGCTTGCGCTCTACGCGCAACCCAAGCAGGGTCGCAGGAATGCGGCAACCGTCCTGAAGGAGCTCGGCAAGGACGAGGCCTCGGGTAGCGAGATCAGCATCAAGGATGGTCGTTTCGGACCGTACGTGACCGATGGAGAAACGAATGCATCACTCCCTCGTGGCACCAGTCCCGAGACGATGACCATGGATCGGGCCTTGGAGATGCTCGCGGAACGCAGGGCCAAGGGACCCGTCAAGCGCAAGAAGAAGACAACGGCCCGTAAGAAGACCACCCGCAAGAAGGCGACGAAGAAGAAGGCTTAGGAGCGAAACAAGCCTGGGCCCTAGCGTTCCAGCCTAGGATTTCCCCAGGGTCATCAACCGGGGAGGCTTCCATCCAGCAAGTGCCGCAGCAGCAACCTGACCTGCGACTACTTACACCTGCCGACGAGGAGCGGTCCTCGTACAAGACCCTCCTCAAGAACCGGAACTACCTCCGTTTCTTCCTGGCCCAGGCGGTCTCGAGTCTCGGGGACTGGATCGGCGTTATCGCGATCGCCGTTTTCGCCCGGCGGGTCGGCGGCGGTGACTGGGCGGTCGGCGCAGTCATGACGGCACGGGTCCTGCCGGGATTCATCGCCGGTCCGATCGGTGGGGTTCTCGCGGACAGTTGGGATCGGAAGAAGACGATGGTCGTCGCAGACATCTCACGGGCTGCGATCATCTTTTCGCTTCCGTTCTTCCCCAACCTCGTCTATCTGCTGGTTGCCTCGGTACTTCTCGAAAGCCTGACGTTGATCTGGGGCCCGGCCAAGGACGCATCCCTACCGAATTTCGTTCCGCCGAACCAGCTCATCCACGCGAACTCGCTGTCGTTGTTTGCCGTGTACGCCCCATGGCCCCTCGCGTCGATCGCGTTCTTGGGATTGTCGTCGCTCGGAGGATTCCTCGGTGCTCACGTCCCCGTGATGGAAGGCCTTCAGAATTCCAGGGAGTCGCTAGCGTTCTGGATCGACTCACTAACGTTCGTGTTCTCCGCGGTCATGATCTCGTCGCTGACGATCGCTTCATCCAGGCGGAGAGCAGCCAAGCTCAACCTGAAAGATGCCACGACGGACCTCGTCGAGGGGCTGCGATTCGTGCGGGGCGACAGGCGGGTGCGTCCGTGGCTCCTTGGCATCGCCTTCACTTTCACTGCCGCTGGTGGTGTGTTCTCGCTCGGGGTCGGTTTCGTTACGGAAGTCCTCGGCGCGTCGCAAGACCGCGGCTTCGCGTCTCTGATCGGGTTTCTGGCAACCGGGATGATCCTTGGGCTTCTGCTGGCGGGACCTCTGGCAAAGAGGATCCAGAAAGACGTGATGTTCTCGTCCTCGATCCTGATGTCGGGCGTGAGCCTCATCGCGATGGCGAGCATGAACAGCCTCAACACGGCGATCCCGATGGCGAGCGCTCTTGGCTTCTTCGGCGGGGTCGCCTATTCGACCGGCTATTCGTTGATCCAAGAGCGAACCGCCGACGAGCTTCGCGGCCGGACGTTCTCGGCTGCCTATACGTTGATCCGCATCGGGACCCTCGTGGGTTTGGGCCTTTTCCCGTTCCTCGCCGGCGCGATCGGGGATCACGTGTTGAGCACGCCACTCGGTGACCTCAACCTTCCTGGTAGTAGGACAACGTTGTGGATCGCGGGCCTCTTCGCGATCGGCGGCGCGTTGTTTTCGATGCGAGCGATCGGAGAAGGCGGGATCGGATTGCCGGGCAAGGAAGTGAGTAGACGGGGCTACTTCGTCGTCTTCGAAGGGGGAGAAGGAGCCGGAAAGTCCACCCAGATCGTCGCGTTCACCAAATGGCTGGACGCGAGAGGCGCCGACGCGATCCAAACCCGCGAACCTGGAGGCACCGCGATCGGTCGTCGCATCCGGGAAGTGCTGCTCGACCCGGGGTCCGCGGGCATGGATGAGCGGACCGAGGCCTTGTTGTACGCCGCCGATCGCGCTCAGCACGTAGCCGAGGTGATCAAGCCTGCTCTCGATCAGGGAAAGGTCGTTGTGTCGGATCGATTCATCGATTCCTCTCTGGCCTATCAAGGACTAGCTCGGGGCCTCGGGGTCGACGAGATCCTCCGCATAAGCGAATGGGCGACGGGAGGATTGATGCCGGACCTTGTCCTCTACATGAAGGTCGATCCCGAGGTTGGGTTGCGGCGGGCCGACGGCGAACGCGATCGGATCGAAGCGGAAGCTGCCGACTTCCATGAGCGCGTCGGCGAAGCGTATCTACAGCTCGCCTTGAAGTTTCCGGGTCGATTCGTCGTGCTCGATGCGTCGGGCAGTCAAGAGCAGGTGCACGAGCAGATCGTCCATGCCTTCCAGAAGCATCACCAGGACGACGATGTCGTGATCTTCGGTGGGGCGACCTCACCGCCGGGCCCACCGGTGCCTCGATGACCGTCTGGGCCCCCCTCGAGGCTTCCCGCGTCGTGACGGGTCTGGCGCGCCAGATAGCTGCCGGAGAGATAGCCCACGCGTGGCTGCTGCTCGGTCCTGCGGGTTCGGGCAAACGCCCGACATCCGTTGCGATGGCGGCAGCGATGCTCTGCCCGGAGCAACCGGGCGTGGGCTGTGGACGATGCTCGACCTGTCTCCGCGTGTTGCGTCAACGGCACCCGGACGTGCATCACATCGTGCCCGAGGGCCCCCTCATCCCGGTGGATGTCATCCGCGAATCGGTCATCCCCGAGGCGTCGCGCTCACCGTTCGAGGCTCGGATGAAGGTGTTCGTCTTCGAGGAAGCCGAACGCATGAATCCCGCGGCGCAGAACGCACTATTGAAGACGCTGGAAGAGCCCGTTGCAGACACGGTCTTCATCCTGATCAGCGATCGGGAAGAGGAGCTCCTCGAAACGATCAGTTCGCGATGCCGCGTGGTCCACATGGAATCTGTTCCCGAGCAACGCGTCATCGAGCTGCTCACCCGTCAGGGCGTCTCCGAAGAGGCGGCCTTGGTGGCTGCTCGAGTGTCGCAGGGAGACCTCGAGCGAGCCCTGATGCTCGCAACCGATGGTGGTTCCGCGGACCGACGCAGGCTGTGGCTATCGATCCCTCGGAAGCTTTCGTCCCCAGTGGATGCGCTCGATGCCGCAACCGAGATCCTCGAGGAAACGAAGATCGGGGTGAAAGCACTCGAGTTCGCTCAGAAGGCGGAAGCGCAAGAGCTGGCCGACATCCTCGGTGAGCGTCGCGGTACAGCAGCGGCACGAAACGCTCTCGCCAAAAAGCACAAACGTGAGCAACGGAGAAGAGAAGAGGAACTCCTAGGTGAGGCGCTCGAAACGATCGCCTCTTTCTATCGTGATGTTCTCGCGTTGCGGTCGGGCGGAGCCGAAGCCATCCTCAACATCGACACGATGAGTGAGCTTGAAGTGTGGGCCGGATCGGATGTCGATGACCTGTCCCTTCTGCGAGCTGCCGAGCGTTGCATCGATACGCGAGCGACGTTCCTTAACAATGCGAACCCGACGCTCGCGATGGAAGCAACGCTGGTGGAGATAGGGCACCTCGTGCCTGCCGTCGCTCGAGTGCACGGCTAGACTCCTCGCCGAAACGCCGGGGTAGCTCAGTCGGTAGAGCGATTCACTCGTAATGAATAGGTCAGGGGTTCGATTCCCCTCCCCGGCTCGAGTCTCTAGGTCTTCGGGATGGCCAGGTCGGAGCTCTCCTGGAGGGACAACACCAATACCTCTTCGATCAGAACCGATAGGCGCTGACAGTGCGCTAAGAGCTCGCTCGCCACTTCGGTGACTTCAGCTCCCGAACGTCCATGCAACCTCTCGACGAGGTCGGCGATCTCAGCCAACGGCTCCTCGAGTCCTTCGGCTGCGAGCCTCATGAATGCGGACTTCTGTAGATCGAGCTTCCGACGGTGCTCCCAGGATTCCCGTTCCCGGCGAAGGACGAGGGCGTTCCGCATCGCGGTAGCAACGGCGGGTCCGAGTGCGATGAGACGAGCGAGGTGCTGTTCGGAGAAAGCGTCGATCTGTCGGGAGATCGCATGCAATGCACCAACGACCTGCTCCCCAACTACCAAGGGGACCGCGACGACGGATCGATCCGAGGAGTCCCACCTCTGCCGCGTGTGCTCGACGCGATCGTCAACAGCGAGATCCGGTGAGTAGACGGGCACGCGATCGGCAACCGCTCTTCCGACGAGCCCCCGGCCGATCGCAAGTCCGTTCTCCATGATCTCGAGGGACACGTCGGGGTCGGCGGCGAGGACCTTGATCAGGCCGTCTTCGACGACGGTGAGAACGACCTGATCGCACGGAAGGAGCTGATGCCCTGCCACGAGGGTCGCTGTGACGACATCCGCTAACTCGAGACTTGCAGTGATGCGCGCGCAATGCTCGAACAGCACCTCGAAATCGGGCATCACTCCAGGGGCGCTAGACATCATCGATAGGTGCTTCGAGCGTGATCACGAAGTGACCACGGGGGCCGGGGATGACGGTGAGGGTGCCACCCATGCTTTCGATCAAGCGGCGTGCAATCGGGAGACCTATCCCAAGACCCCCAACTTGCCGGTTGTGGGGTGACTCGCGTTGGGAGAAGCGCTCGAAGATCGTCTCGGCATCCTCCGGCGGAACTCCATGGCCCCCGTCGATGACATCGATACGGACCTCTCGACCATCTCGCGATGTCGAGATCTCGATCGGTGCACCCTCGGAGGAGAAGTTGACTGCGTTCTCCAACAGGCAGCCCAATGCGTCCGTCAATCGATCGGGGTCCCCCAGCGCCGAAGTCGCGTCCGACAGGTGCAAACGGAGTGGTCTCGCTTCCTGGAACGGGGTGCTGGCAACATCTATCACCTTGGGGAGGTCGATCGTTTGGTTGCTCGGCCGCAGGGCCTCACTCTCAACGGCGGAGAATCGTTTGAGCTCTCCAACGAGGCTCCGCAGGCGATCGACGGAGTGTTGCAACCGCTCCGTTATCTCCTCGGTCGGGACCTGGGTGATCTGGGAATTGGTGCCCATCGCCAGGAACTCTGCGAATCCGATCAGAGGGGTCAAGGGGGTGCGGAGTTCGTGACTCGTGATCGCGATGAAGTCGGCCCGCAGTCGTTCGAGCTGCCGCAATCTCTCGCCTGTTTCGAACTCCGAGGTGAAGACCCGCGCGTTCTGGATGGCCGATCCGATGAGTGGCGCCAACGATGCCACCATCGCTCGTTGTTCTTCCGAGAACGCGTCGACGGTTTCCGAGTCCACCTGCAAGACGCCGACGATCTCGCCGGAAGCAACGACCGGAACTGCGAAGTAACTGCGGATCGTGCTGTTCGAGTCCAACGAACGGACGCGATCGCTAACCCGATCGTCGTTCTGCAGATCGCGTGAGTAGGTCGAGTGTCCCGTCTCGGCGACGCTGCCGGACAACCCTTGTCCCACTGGCAGTCGCAACGCAGCCACCTCCGGTCCAACCGGTGGTTCCGAGGCGGCCACCTGGAGGAACTCCCCAACGATGAGAGCGATCGATCCACCCCGGAAGTCCACCAGTCGTCTCGTCGCGTCCAGGGCTCGTTTGAGCACGTCAGCGACTTCGAGACTGTCGCTCAGTCCAAATGTGAGCTCCAACAAGATCTCGTAGTGACTCGAGGTCCGCTTGGCGGGCATAGGAGAAGTAGAAGCCACGCTCACATCATGGGTGACCGCAGTGCCGCGGGCTAGTGACTATGCGGCGCCGTCGACCGGGGGCTTCACCTTGTCCCGAGCCATCTGTCGCGCGGCACCGGTTGAAGCTCCTATCAATGCGATCCATGCCGCCTTCTTGATCGGCCGGACGGCCTGATCGATCTGGGGTGGTTCCTCGCGGGTGATGAGGCGCCAAACTGTCGTAACGATGTAGGTGACTAGCTTCACTGCTAGCAACCCGGCGATAGTGGCGCCGATGCTTTGCAGCAGCGTTGGTTTCTGGGTCGCCGACCCATCGGGTTGAACCGTTTCGTCGCTGAGACTCATGTGCTCTTTATGCCCTCCTACGGAACCGTTAAGCCTCGATCATCTCGCGTCTCATACCCACGAGG
>JAXDJQ010000106.1:0-6805 GCA_034667565.1 Actinomycetota bacterium | reverse complement strand
CCGGACGACGGTTTCCAGGCGCCGGGCGCCCGCATGTACTTGGACGAGCCGGTCTAAACGAGCCGGTCTAGACGAGCCGGTCTAGACCACCGGCAGGGGAAGACGCAAGCAGAAGCTTGCGCCGCCGCCCTCAGCATCCTTGTAGATGACATCACCGCCGTGCGCCCGCGCTAGCCGTCGGCAGATGTACAGACCCAGGCCACTGCCCGGCTCGGGCGCGTCCAAGCGGGAGAACTTCTGGAACAAGGCGTTCCTCTGATCGGGCGCGACGCCACGTCCATGATCCCGAACGCAAACCTCGACGTAGAACACCCCCTTAGCCACGGACACCTCGATCGGAGTCCCCTGAGGACTGAACTTCTCGGCGTTCGAAAGCAGGTTCGTGACGATCTGACGAACCTTCACCTGGTCCGCACGGATCTCGACCGCCTCGGGAGCATCCACCTGCACCTTCCGCTCGCGCATCACCGCCCCGAGGTCGACGATCGTCTCCTTGATGAGGTGATTCAGCTCGATGTTCTCGAGATCGAGCTCGACGTCGCCCGTCTCGAGACGTGCCGTCTCCCGGAAGGAGCGGATGATCGACGCCATGTTCGATGCGTTCCGAGCGATCGTCAGCGCCCACTCACGAACCGTGTCGTCGTCGAGGGATCCGATCCGATCCGCGATGGTTTCGGCGAAACCCTGGACAACGGTGACCGGCGTCATCAGCTCATGAGCCAGCGAGGAGAACGTCTCTGCGACCTTGTCGGCCTCGACGCTTGCCACGGATCCGTCCTCGATCACTCGAAGGTCGGGCAGGGATGCGGGTGAGCCCTTGGCGCTCAGTGACTTGGGGCAGAGCTCTTGAAGGATCTGAACGATGCGCTGGGCAGGTTCGCCCTTCTCCATATATGCGTCGGCGCCGGCCTCGAGGGCTTCGTCCTTCATCCTCGCCGCCTCGAACCCAGACAGGACGAGGATCTTCGCCGAGGGGTTCGATTTGCGGATCATCGGGATCGCCTCGAGCCCGTCCATCACCGGCATCGCAAGGTCGAGAACGATCGCGTCCGGCATGTGATCGTCGGACAAGCTGAGCGCTTGGGCTCCGTCGGAGGCTTCGCCGACGATCTCGAATCCGCCCTCGGTCTCGAGAGCCATCCGAAGGAGCGTTCTTATCTCCGGCGTGTCGTCGGCGATCACGACACGGCAAGGCGCGTGGGTCACGGCCTCCATCATGACGAGGTTCTAGTTGTTCTGGGCAGCTAGGCGCCCGGAGCGTCTTTCTTGGCAGCGAGTGTCAGGACCTCGTCGAGAGCGATCGTGTCACCCTCCCGCTCCCACCACTTCGCTTCGCACCTACGACAAGAGAAGAACTCAACGGTCTCCTCGCCGGTGAGATGCAGGCGGATCTCCGTGCAGTCCTGGGCGTGACATTGCGGACATTCCATGCTGGCCTCCCCTCGTTTCCCAGCGAGGTACCAGTTTCGCTAATCGATCGCCACGACAACATGGCCTAGAGGGGTGATTCCCCATCACAAACCGGACTAGTCCCCCGATGGCGGCAAATCCCCCATAACCTCGATCTCTGCGGGGGGAAGTTCCCGTCCGATGTATCTGGAGCGGAGCTTGCTCCCCTCCCGGTAATAGGCGTACCAGTAAGGACCGTGGGGGCAGGAGGTGCAGTTCGGTTTCCCGCAGCGGACCGACTCCAGACGATACGTGACCCCGGCCTCGGACTCATCGTTCGTGGCGAAATCGTCTCCCATCTGGACCAGGAGGCCCCGGACGAAGATCGCCACCCTCCGCAGGTCGTGCCGGTCGAGGCGGCGGAGCTCGGAGTACAGGCGCCGGTCGAGAGCCATCTTAGGTAAGAGTCTACCTAAGATGGCCTGTTACCAAAAGGCCCTGTACCTAGTGGGCCTGCTACCTAAGGGGCCCCTGTCACGCGCTGTACCCGAAGAAGAGCTGGCGCCGAACGGTCCCGTCCTGTTCCTCGCCGTCGTCCAGCACGACCTCATCGACCTCGGGCCGCGGCTCGGAGGCGATGAACAGGGGCGGTGTCGTACGAGAATCGTCCAGGACCCAGCCTTGAGGAGGCCTCAATCTCTCGGCGCACGGCCCGCACAGGACATAGAGGTGCGGGGAGACCGCACCCTCGGGGGGGTCGGTCAGCAGGGCACGGCGAGCGGCGTAGTCATAGCCGAGAACGGCCGCGCCGGTCCGCGTGCAACCAGGCTTCGAGCAGGTGTTCATCGCCGCAGGCTAAACAACCGACCCTGCGGAACGGCGGATATCCGGCGAACCGCCTCTACGGCGCGGCTATCTGCGGCGGAGGGGTTGGGGCTGGTACATCCGAGCGAGCAGGACAGCGGCTCCGCCCAGAACGAGCAATCCATAGGCGATCGCGAGCCAGGGAGAGACATCGGTGCCCGTGTTGGCGAAGCGATCCGACTGGAAGACGGGCTCGGTCGGGTTCGTTGTCGTCGTGGTGGTCGTGATGGTTCCCGTCGTCGTCGTTGTCGTGGCGGCGTCGGGGTCGATCACCGGTTCGAAGGGATCCTTCTGAGCAGCTGCCGGCACTGCGGCCAGCATCACGGCGGTGAGTGCAAGCAGGACAACCATCGTCATTCTTCTCATGTGGACCAGCGTACGCTCGTCGCGCCACTAATCAAGAGCGATCGAGAGCCGTAAGGAGCCATGGGATGCCGCTAGCCGATCTGGGAGACATCACCCTCAGCTACTCCGAGTTCGGGGAGGGTCCCCCGTGCATCGGGACGATGGGCTTCTCGCTCGACAAGAGTTTCTGGTCCCCTCAGGTCCCGGCCGTCACATCCGCAGGCCGACGCTTCATCACCTTCGACAACCGGGGCATAGGTAAGTCGACGGGAGCGATCGCGACGACCATCGACGAGATGGCGAACGACGCGGTCAGATTGCTGGACCATCTCGATGTCGAGAAGGCGGTCATCTTCGGAGTCTCTATGGGCGGGACGATCGCCCAGCGCCTCACCCTGGATCACCCGGACCGGGTTGAAGCTCTGATCCTCGGTGTCACGTGGGCCCGGCCGATCGAGTACATGCGCCGGCAACACGACCTCGCTCGCAAGGTTCTTGACGTGATGCCCAACGAGTTCCTCGAGGCATCGCTGCTGAAGATGTTCAGCCCTCGCTTCTTCGAGATGGGCCGCGAGACCGTCGACCAGATCATCAGATCGTTCGCCCGCTACGGAGGGCCGACCGAGCGAGCGGTGACGGTCCTCCACGCTCAGCTCGACGCGATGGACAAGTTCGACGTGATCGACCAGCTGCCATCGATCGCGGTTCCGACCCTCGTGCTCGGTGGAAAGACCGACATGATGGTGCCCGGCTTCGGAGCCGAAGAGATCGCGGCAGCGATCCCGGGCGCCCGCCTGAAGATGTTTGATAGCGGCCACGGATGCATGGTCGAGGAGATGCCCGCTTTCAACCACGAGGTCATGGAGTTCCTGAAGGCACTCTGACCGGGGCCGCGGGATCGTCTGCCGGCGTCATCTTAGGTAACGATCCGTACCCAACCAACTTTTGTAATCCACAGCCCCGAAACATGCCCTGACCAGCCATATCCACCGGTTATCCCCAAACCAAGCACCTTCACCCGACATCCCGGACAGAACCAAGCAAGGCGCGACAAAACAGTGACCTGCGTTTGGGAGGTGGAAAAGTTGTACCCCGCAGTGGCTTTCAGCCGGAGCTTACTCACCTCTACGGGGTACAGGTCCAGGATAAGCGACCCTCGAATGGACTAGCAAGACCAGAAGCGAGATTTGTTCGCGACCTCACGGCAAGCCGAACCGGCTAGAGGTAGCTCCGAAGCTCCCACAGCGGAGGGAAGAAGCGCTTGTCCAACGTCGTCTTGAGGTACGTCGCGCCGGTCGAGCCACCCGTTCCCGTCTTGGAGCCGATCATCCGCTCGACCATCAACACGTGTCGTTGGCGCCACAGAGCCATCAGCTCGTCGTAGGTCAAGAGCGACTCCGAGAGAAAGAAGAGGTCCAGATGCTCGGCCTCCCGCGCCATCCGAAGCAGGGACGCTCGCTGCGCGACCTCGTCGGTTGGCGGCATCAGCAGTCCGTGGGTCTCGAGTAATGCGCTGAAGGCATCCCACAGAGAGGGGTCCGTGAGGCGCTTTTCGAGTCTTGCCATCTCGTCCCCCGAGAGATCGAGTCGCTCTATGTAGCCACGATCCTTCGAGCCGGATATGAATTCGATCTCACGGAACTGAACCGACTGGAACCCGCTCGCGGGAGACAGATGAGTACGGAACTTCAGGAAGTCTTGAGGCGACATCGTCTCGAGCACCTCGATCTGCTGGATCAGGACCCGCTCGATCGCATGGACCCTCTGGAGATAGTGCCGGGCTGCATGCACGTCGTCCCCGAACATCGTTTCGCGGATCGCCTCGAGCTCGAAGAGGATCTGCTTGAACCACAGCTCGAAGACCTGGTGGATCTCGATGAACAGCAGCTCATCGTGGGCGGGCGGTTCGGAGAGCAATCGCTGCTGATCGAGCAACTCGTTTACACGCAGGTAGGAGCCGTACGAGAGCTTTCGATCTTCCTCGCCGAACGCGGGCCGGCGACCTTCGATCTCTATCGGTCGCCCTCGTGTGGATCCGTTCGCGGCTTGTGGTTCCCCGTGTCCTCGGGCACCACGATCGGGTCGGGCGCCGATGCATAAAGTGGCTTGAGGGGAGCGACGACGGTTGACACGATCGGTGTCCCAACATCGATGAGGTCGTAGAGCTCGATCACGTCCTCGTTCGCCATACGCACGCACCCGTGGGATGCGTTGTATCCGAGCGAGTAAGTCGCCGTCGTCCCATGGAAGCGGATCGCCGGTGCCGACCAGTTGATGGCGCGTAGACCAAGGGGGTTGCCGGGTCCGGGAGGTATCGACTCGGGCATGCTCGCCCCCCACGTGTCGGGGGCAGGGTTTACCCAGGTCGGGAGGTAGCGCTTCTCGGTTACCTCGAAGATGCCGGTCGGGGTCGCGTACTCGGGCTGACCCGTGGCCACCGTCCACTCGTGCGTGATCTTCCCGTCCTCGTAGAGATAGACCTTGTTCTCTCCGATCCGGACCAGCAATACCTGATCGAAGTCCTCGTCCGACTTCTCGGGTTTCGTGGTCTTGACCGCGAGATCCACGGTGGGAGCCCCCGACCGCAACGCAGTCATGAGCGCCCTGCGACTGTCCTCCTTGATGACTGCTCGCCCCGCACGAGCGCGCACCATCTCGACCCAACCGCTCGAATAATCGACCGTCGCGTCGCGGGCCTCCCTGTCGAAGTGAGCGGCTATCCCCTGAACGAATCCGCGCACGCCCTGGCGCGGGAACCGGATCGCCACTTCCCGGGAGAAGTCGAGCCTGTCCCCCAGCAACTTCATCTGCATGCGGTCCACGAAGGAAGTGGATCTACTCGCCTCAACTGCAGAGCTCACGGCTTCAGCCGCATCGTTCTTCGCACCGAGCTCATGGGGCGTGACCGTCCAGGTTTCCTTCTCCCATGAGACGGTGATGGGCCTATCCAGCAGAGGTCTGATCGCTGCAGCCACTGCGGCGGTCGCCTGATCGGGCGTAAGGCCCCCGACGTGCACCCCGGCGATCGTCGCTCCCGGCAACAACCGACCCGCGTAATCCTGGGTGTAGTCGTACGTGGCCCATGCTGCGCCCCCGAGACCGAGGACGAGCGATCCCGAGACGATCGCCAGCATCAGTTTCCCTCTGCTGCCGAGGATCCGGCGCGGGGGCCTAGCGGGCGTCACGTCCGCGTTCGCTTTGTCATGACTTGGATCGGGGCTTGGATTGGTTGGCTCCATATCGGGGTCATCGTAGCGGTGGGTCACTAGTCACAACAGTGAGACGTCCCGAAAGGTTCCCTGGTTGCAGGCTTGTTGCGCTACCGCAGGCTTGTTGCGCTGCCGATGGTTTGGGATGACGATGCGCATCATGACCATCTACGACTCCATCCTCGACGCCATCGGCAACACTCCCCTGCTCCGGATGAACCGGCTGGGTGAAGGGCTCGACTGCGACCTGGTGGCCAAGCTGGAGATGCTGAACCCAGGGGGCAGCGTCAAGGACCGGATCGGGATCCGGATGATCGAAGCAGCCGAACGAGAGGGCAAGCTCGGGCCCGGAGGCACGATCGTCGAACCCACATCGGGAAACACCGGCGTCGGTCTGGCGATCGCCGCGGCGATCAAGGGCTACCGCTGCATCTTCACGATGCCCGACAAGATGAGTCAGGAGAAGATCTCGTTGTTGCGCGCCTACGGCACGGAGGTCGTGATCACACCAACCGCCGTACCCCCCGAATCGCCGGAGTCTTACTACCGGGTGGCAGACCGACTGACCGAGGAGATCCCCGGCGCGTTCCAGCCGAACCAGTATCACAACGCTCAGAATCCCGAGGCTCACTACGCAACCACCGGCCCCGAGATCTGGGATCAGACAGATGGGAAGGTCACTCATGTCGTGATCAGCGTCGGCACCGGGGGGACCGTTACCGGCGTTGGGCACTACCTTCACGAGAAGAACCCCGATATCCAGATCATCGGTGCGGACCCAGCCGGTTCGATCTTCACCAGCGATGAGATGCACCCCTATCTGGTCGAAGGCATCGGCAAAGAATCGTGGCCCGACACGCTCGACCGCAACGTGGTCGACAGATGGATAACGGTGAGTGACCGAGACTCGTTCCTGACCGCGCGCCGAATCACGGCGGAAGAGGGTGTTCTCGTTGGTGGGTCCGCCGGCACCGCGATGTGGGCCGCGCTCGAGGTCG
>JAXDJQ010000105.1:0-5503 GCA_034667565.1 Actinomycetota bacterium | reverse complement strand
GAAGCTTTGGAAACCTAGGACCTCTACGGCAGGTTAGACAGTGTCGCCTTGATCGTTCCGCTGGTAGCAGGGCCGACACAACTCGGCTGATCCGGCCCCGGCATGGTGTAGACGGATACGCGGATGGGGACCCCCGGAGTGACCGGGAGCGCCTCGTCTGTCTTGCCACAGATAGTCGCGAAGATCTCCCATGTCGGGGTGGATGGATCGGTGTCCTGAGACATCGTTGCGATGACCGGTTGTCCGAAATCGTCGGTGATCTCTACGTTGATGAAGCCCTCGGTCGACCCAAGCGGGAACTCGACGGCCCCTCCCGCGCTGGATGTCCCGACCACCCCGGGGATCCCGAGCGCCGGGTTTGCGTAGTTGCCCTCGGCAACACGCGAAACCTTCTTGGGCTTGCTCGTTTTCTTCGCCTCGGCAGGAGCGACCACCGCTCCGGCGAGAAGCCCGACGGTGATGCAGCCGATGACGACTCTCTTCATCACGTGTCCTCCGTTGTCGAGCCCTTGTTAGTAGGCGATGATCCAGCCACCACCGGCCCCACCTACGTCACACACCGCGTAGATGGTGTTGCGAGCGATGGAGGGACCACTCGAGAGGTTGGCGCATGCATCTTGCGAATCGGCAGCGACCGAACGAGCGAACACCGGGACACCATTCGACTTGTCCAGACCGATCAGCGCACCATGCGTGGTGATCATGTAGACGACATCGCCCGCCCCGGAGATGAGGTGGTAGTCGACCCCGCCTCCTATCGGCGTCGCCCAGTTCTGCGTTCCCGTCGTGATGTCGAACGAGTAGAGGTACCCGGGGCTTCCACCCTGCGGGTTCGTGTCACCGGCGACGAAGATCGATTTCCCGTCCGTCGCGGGGCTACCTGCGTTGCCGAGTGCGTCCGGGGAGGCGAGACGCGCCCACCATGCCTGGGTCATCGTGTCGGCGTAGATCGCGTGGAACTTGCCGCTCTTCTGGAGGATACCGACGATCTTGTTGCCGTCCTTGTCCTCGGTAAGGGTGGGCGAACCTCCGAAGTCAACGTCGGCACCGTCGTCGTAGTCACCCTTGTAGGTGTCGACAACCTGCCCGAACGTAGCGCGGCCCGGCTTCATGTCCAGCTTGATTACGGAGTTGCTGAGAGGGTGCTCCGAGGCCTTGTTGGCCGGCTGTCCGGTGCCCATGTAGGCGTAGCCGGTCTCCGCGTCGTAAACGGGCGTGCTCCAGATCGACACACCTTTCTGTCCGCGACGGTCCTCTTTGGGACTCGCCAGGTATCTGCGCAGGATGAGCTTGCCTGTGTCGGCGTCCACGAATGCATAACCACCCGGGTGGCGACCCTCGTCCGGGCCGTCCTCCGGCCCCGAGATGCCGATGAAGATCATCCCGTTGATGATCACGGGGCTCGAGTTCGTGTACGCGGTGTCCTCTTTGGACACGATCGTCTTCCACAGGATCTTTCCGGTGTCGGCGTCGAGCGCGGCGACATAGGGGCTGCCGAGGCTGGTGACGTTGGCATAGATCTTCCCCCTGGCTGCTAGGAGCGAGAAAACTCCACCCGAGAGACCGAGGCCGTAGGGGTCGTCCGACTTCAGGTTCGTCTTCCAGACCTGCTCACCGGTGTCTGCGTTCAGGCCGAAGATCCACCCGGTGTTCGTGCCTGCAAAGAGGCAGCCGTACGCGATGGTCGGCGAGGACTGGAAGTTGCCATCTCCGGCGCCGTCCGCGACCGAGAAGGTCCACTTCGGCATGCGGGTCAAGAGCTCGCTCGCCTCGGGCGTCGCTTTGGCGTCCTGCCACCGGGTCCCTTCGGGATCGTGACCGAACGAGGCCCAATCACCGCCGGGATGGTCCGCCTTGGCGCAGTGCGCCGCCGCTCTTGCTGTGGTGGGTACCAACATCGCGGTCGCCAATAGGGCGACTACCGCCAACAGACTGACTTTTCTCATTCCAACCCCCGCGTATCAGAGTGTCCGATATGTCCACCCACAAGGTTCTCTGCGGGCGGGCGAAACCCTTTAGCTCAGAGGTTTTAGGTGGCGTCCGGGAGTTCGAAGACTCGAACCTCGCGACCGGCCAAGGCTTTGCCGACCAGGGCGTCCATGTCGAGCTCTCTCTCGGCGGTCGACGCCTGGGCCGCGTCGCTCCTCGTTGCGGGGGCCCGGGGAGAGAAGAGCACGCAGCAGTCCTGGTGATCGCGTGCCGATATCTCGTAGGTCCCGACCCGTTTGGCCTCATCCATGATCTCTTGCTTGTCCATTCCGATAAGCGGACGGAATACCTCGACGTGGTCGAGCGCGGCGTCCACCGTACGGATGTTCTCGATCGTTTGAGAGGCAACCTGCCCCAGCGAGTCTCCGGTGATCAACGCTTGGGCACCGATCTCAGCGGCCAGCTCCGCGGCGATGCGCATCATGATCCGTCGATACAGGATCATCCGCAGGCTCGAGGGGGCATGAGTGACGATCTCTCGTTGTGCGTCGCCAAGCGGGATCAGGTGCAACACCACGCGTAGTTGGTAGGAGGCAAGAACCTCTGCCAACTCGGCCGCTTGACGCACCGACGAGGGATCCGTATAGGGCTGACCGTGGAAATGCACCAGTTCCACGTCGGCTCCGCGTCGCGCCATGCGCCATGCGGCGATGGGGGAGTCGATCCCACCGGACATCAGCGCGAGCATCCTTCCCGACACGCCGGCCGGTAGACCTCCGACGCCTTGGATGCGGCGTGCGAAGACGATTCCGGTTCCCCCGAACATCTCGATCCACGCAGTGGCCTCTGGGTTCTTCAGATCGACACGGGTGCCAGTCATGTCCTTGATGCGCTGCCCCACAGTCTCGTTCACCTCTTGTGACCGGTGGGTGAAGTTCGAGTGGGTTCGTCTCGCGCGGACCGCGAACGAATCGAATGTCTCCGCCATGATCAGTTCGAGGGCTGCGTCGCCGATCTGGGCGAGGTCGGGTTCGACTCGCCGCCCAACGCCTACGTAGGCGACCCCGAACACCTTCGCGGCGCGCTCCGCAGCGATCAGAGGCAGGCCGTCGGGCTCGAGATCGACGGTCACCCGGCCGAAACCCTTCCGCACGCGTTTGTAACCGGTGCCTCGCAATGCACGGCGAAGGTTGCGCGCAAGGGCGTCCTCGAAGAAGTCGCGGTTGCGCCCTTTGAGGCCGATCTCGTGGAAGTGGACTACGAGGGCGTCGTACACACCCTCACCTCTTTCTGGCTAAGCGTTCTCTTCTTCGAAGCCGAGGGAGAACATCGACTCCACGTCGTGTCGCGAATAGACCTTGAAAGCAACAAGGGTCTGGGTGCGCTCGATGCCGGGGATTTTGGCGATCTCCTCGCTCACGACCCTCGCGAGGTCATCGTGGGTCCTGGTACGAACCATGATGACGAGGTCGTGGTCGCCCGCGACCGAATAGACCTCGGATACATCCTCGATATCGGCGACGGCCTGAGCCGTCTCCGGGATCTGATGGACGTTGCAGTTGGCGAGCACGACCGTTGTGATCATGCCGACAGCGTAAGTCCTAGATGGTCACCATGTCGCGGAGCTTGCCCGGGGTCGAGGGGTGGCGCAGCTTGCTTAGCGCCTTGGCCTCGATCTGACGGATCCGCTCGCGGGTGAGGTTGAACTCTTTCCCGACCTCTTCGAGGGTGCGGGGCTCACCGGTCACTAGACCGAAGCGCAGCGCGAGGACCTTCTTCTCACGCTCCGACAGCGAGTCCAGCATGTTCCAGAGATCTTCCTGGCGCAGCGCCATGGCGGCGGCCTGGAAGGGACCCTCGACATCTTCGTCCTCGATGAAGTCTCCGAGCTCTGCATCCTCGTCACCGACGGGCTCGTGGAGCGACACCGGCTCGGGCAGGACACGGAACGCCTCGCGGACTTTCTCGGGGGTGAGGTCCGACTGCTCGGCTATCTCTTCGATGGTCGGCTCGCGGCCGAGCTTCTCGAGGAGCTCCGACTGGACCTTACGGACGCGGTAAAGGGTTTCCACCATGTGTACGGGGATACGGATGGTCCGGGCCTTGTCCGCGATCGCTCGCGTGATCGCCTGACGGATCCACCACGTCGCGTAGGTGGAGAACTTGAAACCTCGCTGGTAGTCGAACTTCTCGACGGCGCGCATCAACCCGAGGTTGCCTTCTTGGATCAGGTCGAGCAGAGGCAGACCTGCCGCGGAGTACTTCTTCGCGATCGATACGACCAGTCGGAGGTTGGATTGGATGAATCGACGCTTCGCCTGGCGACCGAGCCGAGCCTTCGTCTCGAGGTCGCGGCGCTGCTTGTCGGTGAACTTCTTGGTGGCTTTGTCTATCTTCTCCTGCGCCTTTTCCCCATCCTCGATCGCCTTGGCGAGCTCGACCTCTTGGATGTCGGTCAGGAGCGGGTACTGGCCGATCTCGCGCAAGTACTGCCGCACCAGATCTTCATGGGCAGCTTCCTCGCGGGATTCGTAGGGACGCGGTGCTGGGCTCATCGATGCATCAACCTCTTTCGGCTCGGGGAAGTGACTGACCCCGGCATATGCCGGCGCCCCCTCTTCTCTGTTCCCTCTCCGGCGAGCCGATCGGCCGGCGATGGTCGCTCGATGCGACGGCCGCTAGGCGGCGATGCCGGGCGCTCGATCTGCTGTCAGTACCGCAGATGGGGCTTCCTTTGTTGCTAATAAACGATTCTCCACATGGTAGGGGAATCCTCCCCACGTTGGAAGGGGGAACCTCTTGTGTTCCGTATACAAAAACGCCGACCAACCCCCCTAGATTCCCGCTTTGTGGGGCCTACCATTGTGTCTGCGATGGAAATCACCCCTGAAGTAATGCGGACCGGCTTCGCCGGTCCTGTTGCTAAGCCGGTGTCGGAGGTGCCGACACGTGGCTTAGTACGCCCCGAGCTGGTCTTGGTCTCGGCTTGCCTTGCCGGATGCGCCTGCCGCTACGACGGAGCCGCCAACAAGGCCTCGGGCGTCGCCCGGTTGGTGGCAGAGGGCCGGGCGATCCAGGTCTGCCCCGAGCAGGATGGGGGTTTGCCAACGCCACGCCCCCCGGCTGAGATCGTTGGCGGAGACGGTCACGACGTCCTTGCAGGCAGAGCTCGCGTTCTTACGAGAGACGGGGATGACGTGACGGAGATGTATGTGGCAGGGGCTCGGCGGGCACTCGAGGCGGCGCTCGCGTCCGGCGCGACCAAGGCGATCCTGAAATCCCGTAGCCCCTCTTGTGGCAAGGGAGTCATCTACGACGGCTCGTTCGGCCACGCGACCACGGAGGGAGATGGTGTGACGACCGCGTTGCTTACCCAGAATGGGATCGAGGTCGTTACCGAAAAGGACATCTAGCGCAAACCTTCGTACTTCGGGCATCGCTCCCTGAGAGGCAGGAACGCACGGCGAACGGGCGAACCATGCTCCAACGCAGACCCCACAAAAGGAGCATGTTCATGAAGCGCATCTTGATTCTGATGATGATCTTCGGTTTGGTACTCGGTTCGATCGCCACG
>JAXDJQ010000104.1:0-3891 GCA_034667565.1 Actinomycetota bacterium | reverse complement strand
TCTACATCTCGACGCCGAATGGACAAGACAAGATCCTCGTGACCGATATCTCGCGCGCCCGTGAGGGCAAGTTCACCGAGGTCCTGAAGATGTCGCCGTTATTCAGCGGCTCGTTCGTCCACTCGCTCAGCGTGAACAACGCCGGAACGCGCGGTTACATCGCGCACCTCACTGGTGGTGTCGGGGTTATCGATACGTCCGACCTCGCCAAAGGTGTTGCGAAGCCGAAGATCAAGGTCCTGACCCCGCCGAACAATGCCCCCAAGTGGTCGGGCCCCGGCCCTCACAGCGCGGTGAAGTTGTTCGGCAAGGACGTGATGATGATCACGGACGAGGTCTATGGCGCCGCGATGAAGGCGTTGGGCGGTCACGGTTGTCCCTGGGGCTGGACCCGCTTCGTTGACATCAAAGACCCGGTCAAGCCGAAAGTGATCTCGGAATACAAGTTGCCCCAGAATGACGAGTCCTTCTGTACGCAGGACGCGGCGCATGCCACGACCTCGTTCGCGGCTCACAACCCCACGCTCACGCCGAACCTCGCGGTGCTGACATGGCACTCGGGTGGTCTGCAGGTCATAGATATCTCGAACCCCGCCCAGCCGGCACAAGCGGCAGAGTTCGTCGCCGATCCGGTGATCCCGATCCTGCAGGAAGACCCCGTCCTGTCGTCGGGGATCGACAAGGTCGTTGCGTGGAGCTACCCGATCATCAAGGACGGGTTGATCTACTTCGTCGACGTGCGCAACGGTCTTTACATCATGCGCTACACGGGACCGTTCGAGTCAGAGATCTCTTCTTCCAAGTTCCTCGAAGGCAACTCGAACCTGGGCGACGCCCTGCGTTTCGAGAAGCCTTAGCGCCGCGCAACGATAAGAAGGCCAACAAGAGAGGCCCCCGGGTGACCGGGGGCCTTCTCAGTTCGCTTAGGACAACCTCTATCTAGTACTCGACCTCGATGCCGTCGACGGCCTTCGGCATCGCGTTGAAGACACCTTGCAGCTGCATGAGCTTCATCATGTTTCCCGAGATCTTCAACTTGCCCTGCATGAACGCGTTCTGCGCATTGAGCTCTTGTTTCGTGATCGCCACCGCGACCTCGTAGCTCTGGGTGAGCGTCGCTTCGGCGTCGGCCAGCTCGCCGATGCCGATGTTGACCTTCCCTCCGTCGAGCTCGAAGTAGTACTTGTGCTCGCCTCCGTCCGGGGCATCGGTGATGACCTGCTGGAGCTTCACCTGCTGACCAGATGCGGCGCTCTGGAACTCGTCGGAAGAGTTGAGTGCGTTCGTGACCTCCTGGGCCCACTCTTCGGAGAGGAACTTCACAGCCATTGCCCGACCTCCTTCTAGGGTTCTCCTGCGCCGGGCTGGAACCCGATGCGGGCGGCACAACATACCGTTTGGGCCGTGGAACCAAGCACCGGACCGACGGAGAACCAGCCGCCCGCACCCCGAGTGGCAGCAACGGTGGCCATCCTCCGTGACGGATCGGCGGGGCTGGAAGTGCTGTTGACGGTGCGGCCGAAGTCGATGCGATTCATGGGCGGGGCCGTCGTTTTCCCGGGAGGGGCCGTTGCGCCGGAGGACCTTGACGAGCGAGCCACCGCAGTGCGTGAAGCCTTCGAGGAGGTCCGCGCAGAGCTAGAGATCGACGACCTCGTTTCGGCGGGGCGTTGGGTCACTCCACTCGGAGCACCGATCAGATTCGACACGCACTTCTTCGTGGTGCGTTCGCGAGACGGGTGGGAGCCCGTTGCTGATCCGAGTGAGGTCGAAGCTTGCTACTGGTCAACCCCTTCCGCCGTGCTCGAGGAGCTTGCCTCGGGATCGATAGCGATGGCTCCTCCGACCGTCGAGATGTTGCAGAGATTGGACGCTTTCCCATCGGTCGAGGCCGCGTTCCATGGATTCGCGACCGAGGAGGGCATCGGCAACAAGAGGATCCTGTCGATGCGCTTGTCTCCTCTGGTGCACGTCGTACTGGCTCCTAATCCCGGTGTGATGACCGGACCGGGCACGAATACCTACATATTCGGCTCGGGGCCCGCGTTCGTCATCGATCCCGCGGTCGCGGATGATGAGTACCTCGACGAGGTCGTGGCTGTTGCCGGAGAGGTCGAGGCGATCCTGATCACCCACCGCCACTCCGATCATGTGGGAGGTGCGTCAGCCCTAGCAGCGCGCACCGGCGCGCGCGTGCGCGCGTTCGGCGAGGCCCCCGCCGGCGATGCTCCGGTGATACCCATCAGCGATGGTGCGGGATTCACGGCCGGGTCGGCCACCCTGCGGGCCATGCACACCCCCGGGCACGCGTCGGACCATCTTTGCTTCTACTTCGAGGGTGCCGCGAGCCTCTTCGCGGGGGACAACGTGCTCGGCGAGGGAACCGCGGTGATCGCGCCACCAGATGGCGATATGGCCGACTACATGGCCACTCTGGAACGGTTGCGTGCGCTTCATATCGACCGCATCTACCCGGGTCACTTCCGCCCTCTCGACGGAGGAGCCGAGGTGATCGATGGCTACATTGCACATCGGCTGGAGAGAGAAGCCAAGATCGAGCGAGCGGTTATCGCGGGCCGATCGTCCCTGGACGAGATAGTCGCCGACGCCTACGCCGATACACCGGTGGCCCTCCACCCGGTGGCGCGCTATTCGGCTCTCGCGCACCTCGAGAAGCTGGTGCGAGAAGGTCATCTCGAAGATCGAGATGACCGTTGGGTCGGCGCAGACGTTGTTTAAATAGGAAGAACGCGTCTAGTCGTACATCGGGGACCGGCCATGGCCATTGATCGCCCAGCCGCACGCAAGGGGAGCTGGACCTGGGTAGCCCGCGTTGCCGAGCTGACGGCTTGGGGAACGGTCGCCCTGATCGTCTTGATCCTCAACGTCGCCGAGATCCCCGAGTCCAGCTACTCGGCAGGTTTGATCGCGGTCGGAGCGCTCGCGGTGTGGTTGATGGTGTTCTTCCGCTGGGTCCTCACACGCAAGGACCAGTCCTGGTGGTCGATGGGGATCCCCTTGGTCCAAGCCGTCGGCTTCGGGTGCGTCACCTTCTCGATCCTCCACGGCCACGTCGCTTCTGCGCAGGTCGTATTCGTGCCGGTGATCGTTTCCGCGGGGTTGCTCGCGGGGCTGTCTGGAGGCCTCGCCGCGGCAGCGTTGTCCGGGATCGGCTATCTCGCGGTCGCTCACTTCGGGGCGGGCACGAACAGCGTCGCGGCGTCGTTCACCGCGGGGATCTTCCTTCTGTCCGGATCTATAGCGGGTCTCTTATCGCGCGAGCTTCGCTCTCATTACCGCGGAGAGCAGGAGGAGCACCGTCTAGCCACCGCGGTGCGCCACCGATTGCTGGCGGTTGTCGATGCGGTAGATGAGGCGATCATCTTCAGGGACCGGCAGGGCTCGGTGCGGGTGGCCAACCGGCGCGTGCGCGCGTTGTTCGGGATCGAACCCGACGATCACCTCGGCCAGCCGGGGGTCGAACTACTGAGGCAGATCGCCCGCCAAACCGACGACCCGGAGGAAGTCATGGAGTTCTTCCAGTCGGTGCGCGATGACCCCGAACAGGAGCTGCGACGGGAGATCGAGCAGATCATGCCGGCACGCCGGACGTTGCGCGTGTTTTCGGGGCCCACCTTCGATGACAGCGGCACGCTTGTGGGTCGCATCGATGTCTTCACGGACATCACGGACGCAGCACGCCGTGCCGAGGAGATCGAGCTCCTGTACATGCAGGCTCGAAAGACCGCAGAGAGTTACCAGCGAGGGTTGCTTCCAGACGAGATGCCCCGCCTACCTCGGGTTGGAATGGTCGCGCACTACATCGCCGCGGCCGGCAGCCGGGCCGTGTGCGGCGACTTCTATGACTTCGTTCCACTCGCAGAAGGCAAG
>JAXDJQ010000103.1:0-4273 GCA_034667565.1 Actinomycetota bacterium | reverse complement strand
ACGCGTTACAGCCTGACCCGACAGTGGTTCCGCCAGCGCTAGACGCGTGTAGCCCGCGAGCAAGGTCTCAGACTCATGCACAGCGTCCGAGAGGATCTTCTGTTGCCCGCTCGTGACCGGCGCCTCGGCAAGGTTCTCGGTGGCAACGGAGCGCGCGACCTGAGAAGCAACCTCGAGATTGATGGGTCCCTCGCCGGATGACGCGAGCAATCGCTGGATCTCACGGAACAGGGGGATGTCGCCGAAGGGCTCGGGGTTCACGATGATGATTCTCTCGCAGGCCGATGACCTGCGTAGAAGCAAGCTAAAAGCCGCGGCCCAGGCGCTCTGTTAACCTCCAGGAGCGGATCACGCGGGTCGAGAGCGTCGCTTTCCCTGTGTGGATCGTTGGCAGTCTCACTAAAAGATAAAGGAGTTCGCAACGTGACATACCTGGTCATCTTCTTCGTTGTCGCGAGTGCAGGGATCGCGGCGATCTGGTTCCGTCAACGCAGGGAGCTGCGCCACCTGAACACTGTCGACGGATTCCGTTCGAGCCTCGAGAAGATCTCGAGGCATCAAGTGACCGCGCCCGGCCCTCGCATGCGCCTCCCTGAAGCGGGACCGCGAGCAAGGTCTCGTCGCCCCGAACCGCTCGATCCCGCGCGCCGCGAGGCAGCGCGTCGTCGTTTGGAGCGCCGCAGAGCTGCATTGCGCGCGCAGTAACAAGCGCCGATCTAACTGATGTCTCGCGACCTTGCGATCGACCTAGGTACTGCCAACACCCTCGTCTACCAGAAGCAGAAGGGCATCCTCTTCGCGGAGCCGACAGTGCTCGCGTTAAACAAAGAGACGGGCACTGTGCTCGCGATGGGGGAAGAGGCGTGGCACATGATCGGGCGTACACCCGGTTACATCGTCGCGGTTCGTCCATTGCGTTCGGGGGCGATCTCTGACTTCGATGTCACTGAGAAGCTGATCCGCTTGATCCTGCAACGCTCGGGTGTCAACCGCTTGTCCCGTCCGAAGGTTCTGGTTTGCGTACCCAGTGCATTGACCGAGGTCGAACGGCGCGCGGTGGAAGAGGCCACGCTGTCGGCGGGTGCACGGACCTGTTACCTGATCGAAGAGCCCATGGCGGCCGCGATCGGAGCGGGGCTTCCGATCCACGAGCCCTTGGGGAACCTGGTCGTGGACGTCGGGGGAGGCACCAGCGAGGTTGCCCTGATCTCGATGGGTGGCATCGTCACGAACGCCGCCGTCAGGGTCGGAGGCTTCGACCTCGATGCGGCCATCCAGAACTACGTCCGCCGGGAGTACACGATCGCCGTGGGGGAACGCACCGCTGAGCGGATCAAGATCGCGATCGGCTCGGCTTTCCCTCTCGCCCAGGAGGAGAAGGCGGAGCTCAGGGGTCGGGATCTGGCCACGGGCCTCCCGAAGACCGTTCTCATCACTTCCGAGGAGATCAGAGAGGCCATCGCTGAGCCCGTACGGACGATCGTCACCGCAGTGGTCGAGTGCATCGGTTCATCACCCCCCGACCTGGTCCAGGATGTCCTGACCCACGGCATCACCTTGACCGGAGGTGGCGGGATGCTCGCCGGACTGGACATGCTCCTGTCGCAGGAGACCGAGGTACCCGTGCATGTCACCGAGCAACCGCTGGAGGCCGTCGTCAAGGGAGCTGGTCGCTGCCTCGAATCCTTCGGCAATCTGAAGGATGTCCTTCTCGCTAATAGGTGATGCGCCCGTAGGGTTCACCCATGCAACCTGAGGACTTCGAACCACCGATCCATCCCGACGCTCGACCAGTCAGGGGCGTTCCGGTCTGGCGGTGGGTGATCATCTCGATCTTCGTGCTTGGCCTCGCGGCCGCGGCGATCTTCGTTCCGATCCCAGTCATCTATCTATATCTGCCGGGCCCCGTTCGCGATGTGGAGGACCTGGTCGAGGTTCACGAAGGTCAGACCTACTCGTCCGAGGGAGATCTCTACATGACTACGGTGTCCGTCGACACCGAGGTGAGCTTCATCGAGATGGTTATCGCTGCTGTCTCTCCCGAGCAACGGGTCGTGATGCGCGACGACGTGACCGGTGGGCAATCCTTGGAGCAACTTCAGTCCGAGCAGGAAGCTGCGATGGACGAATCACAGGACAACGCGCGCCAGGTTGCGTTGAGCGAGCTTGGACTCGACAGCCCAGAGGGCAAGGGCGCCAAGGTGATCACCACCATCACGGGCGCGCCGGCGGACGGCGTGTTGGAGGCAGACGACGTCATAGTCGAGGTAGATGGGGAGAAGGTCGGAACGACGTGTGACGTGGGTCAGGCGATCGATCGGCACGAGACCGGAGACAAGATCACGGTCACCGTGGATCGCGACGGCAAGCAGCGGTCGTTCGATCTCGAGCTGGTCCGCAACCCCTACGACGGATCTCCCGGCTTCATCGGGGTGCAGATGGAAACGGTCGATTTCTCGTTCCAACCTGGGGTGAAGGTCGACTTCAAGACGGGCGAGATAGCCGGACCGTCGGCAGGATTGATGCTTTCCCTAGCGCTGTACGACCTGCTGACCCCTGAGGACCTCACGGCGGGACATCAGATAGCGGGCACCGGCGAGCTCGAGTGCGACGGGGGAGTCGGGCCTATCGGAGGGATCCAGCAGAAGGTGGCCGGAGCACGGGCCAAGGGGGCCGAGATCTTCCTCGCCCCCCTCGCAAACGTGGAAGAAGCACGCTCGGTTGCCGATGGGATCGAGATAGTGCCGATAGGTACATTCAGTGACGCGATCGAGTACCTCGGGAGCCTTCGATAAATCTGCGAGACTGATTCGCGATGTTTGAACGCTTTCTGGCTGTCCCGCTGCACTTCACCATCGAGTTCCTCGGCTTCTTAGTCGTGGCCGGGGGTGCCTTCCTCGTGCCGAGTCGCCCCTCACTCATCCCGGGCACCAAGGGCAGCCGTCTGGTGGCAGCCGTTGGGTTCGGCTCCCTTGCTGCAGCGCAGGTCCTCCACGGTGCTTCGTTCGGGCCCGCCGAATCGGACGCGGCTCAGATCCTTGTGGGCCTCAAGACCCTGGGATTCGCTTTGATCCTGATCGGCGTCGTGGGTGCGGCCGGCAAACCGGCGGCCGGTCTCGCAGTGGCCGCTTCATCCGATGTTCCGGAAGGCGCGCTTCGATATGCACCGGCAGCGGCTGCGGGTGCCGTTGCTCTGATGGCCTTCGGGGTCGCTGCCCGCGCCGGTAAGGAGCTGCGACGGCTCGCTCTGGGGATGGTGCTCCTTGGGGGGGCCGAGGTGCTGATCACTCTCGCCGATGCCGCCGACACGGCCCGCCTCGCCGGTGGTTACGAGCTTTCATCCCACCTCGTTCGGATGGCCGGCTACTTCATGTTGTCAGCATGGTTGTGGACGGGTGTCCGTTCGAGCATCCGGACGCGCTTCGTCGCCTCGTTCGTGGCATTGCTGGTTGCAGTTGTCCTCGCCTTGTCCTCGGCACTGACGGGGGTTATCGCCAACAACGTCCAGAGCTCTGAGCTCACGAGAGTGTCCGGTCAGATAAAGAACGTCGAGACCTCGATAGTTGGCACCAGCCGTCGCAGCCTCCTCCAACAGGCAACCTCGACGTCGGAATCCCTTTTCGTTCGAGAGGCGATAGCCGCGCGAGGGACCGGCCGGCCTGCTGCACAAGCCGTTCAAACCTCGGGTCTCGTCGACGCCGATGCCGTGGTCTTGATGTATCCGAACGGAAGGATGCTTCAGGATGGCTTCTACGGCACCGCCGCTCATGTCAGCCGCGAGAAGTCCGCGAAGCTGGATTCTGAGGACATCCTCACGATCCTCGGCTCAGGTCCGGTTCAGGTGGTCGCGACGAGTCCCTTGGCGGACTACAGCGCGGACCTAGTTCGGGTGGGCGACTCCGCTGCGATCGTCGCGGTCTCTCGAGTGTCTCATCCGACGAACCCCAACCAAACGGTCGGCATCATTGCCCTGGTCGACTTCCTGGATTTCCTGACCGTCGACCGGATCAAAAAGAATGCTGCGGGGACGGCAGCATCTCTCGTGGTGGGGAGAAAGGTAGAAGCGTCGACGCTGGGCGGCGAAGTGAGTGCGTCCGACATCGTCACTCCTGAGATCCGAGAGAATATCAAGTTCGCCCAGGATGGGATCATCGCCGAACCTCAGGAGCTGATCGGCGATACGTACTACAGCGCCGTAACGGCTCTCCAGAGTGAGGATGGGTTCGTCGTTGCCTATCTCGTCCTCTCGTCGCCGTCTCGCATCGTGACTCAA
>JAXDJQ010000102.1:0-6043 GCA_034667565.1 Actinomycetota bacterium | reverse complement strand
TGCCCCCAGCGAGCACCGCCGCGACCACATCCTTGCCCTGTGATCTGAGCTCGTCTAGGGCTCCCTCGATCACAGGGGGGTAGTGCTCACCATCGACGACGACGAGGTATCGGATCTTGGTTCTCCTGGAGAGGACCCCTTGAACAGGGGTTAGGGAAGACCGCCGCGGGGAACCCTAAAGGAACAAGGTCACTATCGAGGAGGGCCCCATGTTTGGTTCCAGGACCGAGACAACTACCTATAGAGGTCGGACGGTTATCGACGCCCGCGGTGGGATCTCCGGCGGGGCGATACTCACCGGGGTCGTCGTGGCATTCGGTGCGATGTTCCTTCTCTCCGCACTCGTTGGGGGCGTGCTTACCGCGATAGGGCTCACGGCTGAAGACGTAGCGACCTCGGATGCGATCCAAGCCGGCATCGGAGCGGGCATCATCTTGGTGGTCGCACAGTTCCTCGCCTACTTCTGGGGGGGCTACACCGCCGGGCGGATGGCGCGCGGTGCCGGGGCGGCGAACGGAGCCCTCGTCCCACTGATCGCCATCGTCGTTGCGGTGCTCGTCGGGGCAGTCGTTGCATCTCTCGGCGCAACCGCCAACCTGAACCTTCCTTTCTCGACCAACAGGCTTCCGCTAGAGAACGATCTCGTCGTCGACTGGGGTCTGGCCATCTCCATCGCAGCACTCGCGGCCATGTTCTTGGGTGGCGCGATCGGTGGTGCGCTCGGCTCCAGATGGCACACGAAGCTGGAACGCCGCACCCTCGATGAGGCGCCGGGGGTCGTGGAAGAGCGTCAGGTCGACCTGCGTGACAACTCCACGACGACCGGTTCCACGACGACCGGTGCCGCGACGACCGGGAGCCCGGTGGTCACCACGTCGGATGGGACGGTCCCGAACTCGGAGACGTCGACGATCCGTCGCTAAGATCCACGATAGATGTCCGAAAGGCCCGGGTTTGCCCCCGGGCCTTTCCTCTGCCCGCCGCAGGAGGGGTCCAGGACCCGGCGAACCTCTAGAGCATGAGGAAAGCGCTCCTGCTCGTCACCGCGGCCTTGCTTGCTTTGCCAGCTTCCATGGCGGCAGGCTCCCCCGCGCCGGCAGCGCTGGCTCCCGCACCGATGTTCGTCGGCGGCGGCACACTCGTGTCCAACGGGATCTTCTTTCCTGGAACCGCGATCGAGAACAACGGTGAGCTCGTCGGCGTGCCCTATCAGATCGAGCCGGGTCAAGACATCGAGTTGACCAACCTCGACAACGGTGACATCGCCAACTGCCACCAACTCCGTTCGATCAAGAGACGTCCGAACGGACGACCTCTGTTCCAAACACCTCGCTTGTGCGGCCCCGGTGAGTCTGGCCTCGCTCTCACGTCTCTCGTCAAGCCGGGGATCTACGACACTTTCTGCCCCATCCACTACGGGATGTACGCGCTGATCGAGATCAAGGCTTAATCGGCTCTAGCTCCCAGCGGTTCCCACTCACTAACGAAGACCCGCCAACCCTCGTTGCGCGCCCGACAGATGCGGCGAACCTGCTCAGCACGGGTTGCCGCTTCCGGTCGCGGCACAACGATCAACAACGATGGTCCGGCACCCGCAAGCGCGACCGGTAGACCTGCGTCTCTGATCTCCATGTGCACGGCCGCGGTCTCGGGCATCAACTTGAGTCGATGTGGTTCGTGCAGCCGGTCGTCCATCGCATCGGCAAGCACGTCAGCACCGGCGCCTGTCGTCATCGCTGCAACCAAGAGAGCTGCACGGGAGGCGGTGAACTGGGCGTCCCCGAAACTCACGTCCTCCGGCAACGCTTTACGGGCCTCATTGGTCGAGTAGCCCTGGCGGGGAACGGCGACTATCGGTACCAAGCGGTCGCTTGGGTCCATACGTAGATACCGGAGCTCGTTTGAAGCGCGGTCGCGGTAGCACACCACCAGGCCCCCGAGCAGGGCGGGCATGACGTTATCTGGGTGCCCCTCCAACATCGTTGCGAGAGTCACCATCTCGGCTTGGGCAACGTTTCGTCCCGTGACGGCGCGCGCAGCGAACAATCCACCCACGACCGCAGCCGCGCTGGATCCGAGACCGGCCCCGATCGGGATGGGGTTCTTCACGCGCACGGCGAAGCCCGGTGGACGACGGCCGACGTGATCGAAGAAAGCGTTCATCGAGCGGATGACGAGGTTCGTGTTGTCGTGCGGTAGCTCTTCGGCCCCCTCACCTTCGACCATGACCTCGATGGAGTCTCGACGCGGCTCGATCTCGATCTCGAGATGCATGCGGATGGCGGCACCAAGTGCATCGAAGCCGGGGCCAAGGTTGGCGACGGTTGCAGGGATACGAACGCGAACGGCAGCAGGCATCAAGAACCTCCGGGTATGAGCAGCAGTCCGATCAACAGAAGCGAGATGCCGAGCCCGGTCCAACCCAACACGATCCCCGTTCTCGCCAGTCCCTCACCACGTGCTCCGGTCGATCCGATCTCTTCGTTGGCCGAGCGTCCCAAGAAGATCGCGATGATCGCAGCAGCGAACAGGATCCCGGTGAGACCGAGTATCCCGAGGATCACCGACCAGACCGCCTTCATGTTCAAGGCGCGGCCTTCGGTCTTTTCCGCCACTTGGTGCTGCCCAACCTCTACCTGCATGTCATCGGCCATCCCGGGTCACGCCAACTCAAGCTCGGAGAGTATCGGCCCGATCTCGGCACGCACGAGCTTGGGTCGAGGAGCTCCCGCGATCGCCCAGTCGGGATCCTTCAGTCCGTGACCAGTCAGCACGCACGCGACGGTGGCTCCTTCAGGTACGAGACCCTTCTGCTTCATCTGGCGTAGACCCGCGACACCGGCTGCCGACGCCAGCTCGACGAAGATCCCCTCCTCGGCGAGCGACCGGTAGGCCTCGAGGATCTCCTTATCTCTGATCGAATAGATGCCGCCCCCCGACACCGAAGCGGCATCGGTCGCGCCCTTCCACGACGCTGGGTTGCCGATGCGGATCGCGGTAGCGATCGTCTTGGGGTCCGCGACGACCTCGCCACGCACGATCGGGTTCGCACCCTCGGCCTGGAACCCATGCATCTCGGGCAGTGATTCGCTCCATCCGAGGTCGCGAGCTTCCTGGTAGCCGCGCCAGTACGCCGTGATGTTGCCCGCGTTACCGACCGGCATGACATGGAGGTCGGGCGCACGCCCAAGTGCCTCGACCACTTCGAAGGCTGCGGTTTTCTGACCTTCTATACGGAAGGGGTTCACCGAGTTGACCAAGGTGATCGGGTGGGTTTTCGCCATCTCCTTCGTGAGCTCCAAGGCTTGGTCGAAGTTGCCTTCGATCTCCAGGACCCGCGCCCCGTGGACGAGCGCCTGCGCGAGCTTTCCCAGCGCCACGTTCCCTTGCGGGATGAGGACGGCGCAGATCATCCCGGCGCGCGCCGCGTATGCGGCAGCCGACGCGGACGTATTGCCTGTCGACGCACAAACGACGGCAGATGAACCTTCCTCGAGTGCTTTCGAGATCGCCATGGTCATGCCGCGGTCTTTGAACGAACCCGTGGGATTGAGGCCCTCGTACTTCAGCCACACCTCGGCCCCGATCTCCTTCGAGAAACTGTCCGAGTAGATCAACGGAGTGTCGCCTTCGTCCAAGGTGACGATCGGTGTGGCATCAGAAACGGGGAGATGTTCGAAATACCTGCGGATCACGCCCCGCTTGCCCGCGACGGTTAGAGGGCCGGCCATCACCCTTCCGGTGTTCCTTCGACCCTGATCGTCGACTCGATCGCCTTGACCCCGGCGTGTCCCCGAAGGTCCTCGAGGGTCGCTCGATGCTGGCCTTCGGTCGCGATGTGGGTGATCAACATCAGTGTCGCTTCGCTACCGAATCCCTCCTGGCGAACGCTGGCGATGGATACGCCGTGATGAGCGAAGACCCCTGCGACCTCGGAGAGGACACCCGGTTGATCCGCAACAGACAACACGATGTAGTAGCGAACCGCGACATCTTCTTGAGCCCGGATGGATGCATCCTCGTGGAACCCCACGTAGGCGGGTGTCCTTGCACCTTGGGATGCGTTGCGTGCGATCTCGACCACGTCGCCGACCACTGCGGCCGCGGTTGGTGAGCCTCCTGCTCCCCTACCAAGAAACATCAGGTCACCCGATTGCTCGCCCTGGACGAACACTGCATTGAAAACGTCGCGCACCGAAGCGAGCGGGTGTGTCTTCGGGATCATCGCTGGGTGGACGCGAGCAGAGATCGTCCCGTCCACTAACTCACCGATCGCAAGCAGCTTGACCTCATAGCCCAACTGGTGTGCCGCAGCGATGTCTGCGCGGGTGATGTTCCGGATGCCCTCGGTAGGTACATCCGAGCTCACGACCCGTGAATCGAATGCCAGCGAAGCGAGGATCGCGATCTTGGCGGCCGCGTCGTGCCCATCTATGTCGGCGGTCGGATCGGCCTCGGCATAGCCAAGGTCGATAGCTTGCGCGAGCGCCTCTTCGAACGACACCCCCATCTCCGACATGCGAGTGAGGATGAAGTTCGTGGTCCCGTTGACGATCCCCATGACGCGCGTGACACGATCTCCCGCAAGGGATTCTCTGATCGGACGGATGATCGGGATCCCCCCGGCAACCGAGGCCTCGAACAACAGATCCACGCCGTTGCTCTCGGCTGCACCCATCACCTCGCTCCCATAGGTAGAGAGGAGCTCCTTGTTGGCGGTCACCACGTGTTTCTTGTTCGCGATCGCTTCGAGGATCAGTGTCCGCGCGGGTTCAACGCCACCCATGACTTCGACAACGATGTCGATCGAGGGATCGTTGACGACCTCTGAGGGATCGGTGGTCCACACCGACCGATCGACATCTAGCCCCCTATCGATGGAGGCGTCTCGCACCGCGATGCGGGCAACCCGGATGGGGGCGCCCGTCCTTGTCTCCAACTCGGCTGCATGACTCGACAGGATCCGGGCCGTGGCGGTACCGACCACTCCACATCCCAGAAGACCAACACGCACCGGTTGTGCCATGTTCGAAACGTAAACCTTCTAGGCCGGCGAACCGTCGAGACGACGGTCGAGCCTGTACATATCGGCCTGCGTCTCACGTAGGACGATGACGGTGGCCTTACCGTTCTCGACCATCACCACTGGGGGCCGAGGCACACGGTTGTAGTTGGATGCCATCGCGTAGGTGTAGGCACCGGTCGCGGGCACGCACAACAGATCTCCCGGTGCGACATCATCAGGTAGATGAACGTCCTTGATCAATATGTCTCCGGATTCGCAATGTTTGCCAGCCACAGTGACGCGTGGTCCCTCGGGCGCTTCCATCCGGTTGGCAAGGAAGGCTTCATAGCGGGCTCCATAGAGGGCAGGGCGGATGTTGTCCGACATGCCCCCATCCATCGACACGTATGTGCGGACACCAGGGATGCGCTTGATGGTCCCTATCCGATACAGCGTGACGGTTGTAGGTCCCACGATGGAACGACCGGGCTCGACGTAGAGCTCGGGAACCGTAAGACCACGTTCCATGAAGGTCTTCTCGACCGCACCACGCATCCTGCGGAGAGCCTCGGCGGGGTCGGGCGTCATCTCATCGCGCGTGTGCGCGATACCGAGGCCACCACCGACGTTCAGCTCACATACCTCGAATCCATGCGCGGCCTTAGCTTCCGCGGCTAGTTCCGCAAGGCGCTCGATCGCGAGGTCGAAAGCTGCAAGCTCGAAGATCTGTGACCCGATGTGAGCGTGGAGCCCTGCCAGGTCGCATCCAGGGATCTCGGATGCGCGCTTGATGGCTTCGAGTGCGACGCCATCGTGCAGCGTGAACCCAAACTTCGAATCTTCCTGGCCCGTTTGTACGAACTCATGCGTATGAGCTTCAACCCCGGGCGTGACGCGGATCATCAGCTTCGTCTTCACTTCGCATTCCACCAAGCGATCGACCTCATCGAACGAATCGACGACCACTCGTCCGATCCCGGCATCACGGGCCGCTTCCAGTTCCTCCCGAGACTTGTTGTTGCCGTGGAACGTGATCCG
>JAXDJQ010000101.1:0-3761 GCA_034667565.1 Actinomycetota bacterium | reverse complement strand
CGTCCGTCCGATCGTCCGTGCTTGTCACGAGCGTTACGACGGCGCCGGGTATCCCGACGGCAAGAAGGGTGAAGAAATCCCGATCGAAGCCCGGATCATCTTCTGCTGCGATGCGTTCCACGCTATGACTTCGGATCGTCCCTACCGTAAGCACATGCCCGAGAGCGAGGCGTTCCGGGAGCTCAGGGAAGGTGCCGGCAGCCAGTTCGATCCCAAAGTGGTCGACGCGTTCCTAGAGGTGATGAGACTGCGTGGCGAATCGTCGATGCACTCAGTGTGGATGGATTCGCTAACCCGACACTAGTTGGGCCGGCTCCTAGATCGGTTTGAACTGCTCGAAGGGGTTCCTGCACTCATCGCAGTAATACAGCGACCGGCAGGGCGTCGGGCCGAATGGGTTCTCGTTGTGGGTGTTCTTCGATCCGCAGAAGGGACAGATCGCAACCATCGGTAACCCGATCTGGGCGATCAACACCGGACCGTCACCCGTCGGAGGAGCAAGTCCGAAACCCTCGAGCTTCTGTCGTCCCGCAGTAGTGATCCGGTCGCTCGTCCACGGTGGGACGAACGTGACCTCGACGTTGACCGCGTCGATACCGGGGATCTGGGATACAGCTTTCGCTACATCCGACTTGATGATGGGGAGGGCGGGGCACCCGGTGAACGTTGGCAGGACGACGACGCGCGCTGTTGTCCCATCGACCTCGACCTCCTTGATCATCCCCATGTCGACCACCGAGACCGCCGGGATCTCCGGGTCGGCGACGGTCGCGAGCGTGGCCCAGACCTGCTCCTCATCGACCATTGTGGTTACCAAGTCGCACCCGGGTTCGAGCGGTACTGCGTCGTCATCGCATCCCAAAGATCGGAGAAGTCCTGGGTGTGGCGTCCCTTCCTGCCCCCGAGAGCGTCTTCGCTCCCCGCGGTGGCCGCGGTCGCGTCTTCTGCGGAGATCAGATCCCCCGACGACGAAGCAACGAACTCGGCCTGTGCGGCTGCGTGCGCGTGGATCTCGGTCGGAAGGCCGAGATCATCGAGCGAGCCCCGGACCTTGTCGAAGAAGCGCGCTCGCAACTCGTCGCTCGGAACCGGTAACCACCCCTGCTTGACGGCATCGCTCTCCAACTCGAAAGGCTCGAATAGGCCGAGGGTCTCCGGGAACGCACGACCCATCGCGTCGCTGAGCTTCGTGCGACCTTCGACCGGGCCGTGAGCGACGCGCTTCATCCAGGAATCGGCGTGGATCACGTGGTAGCGCTCCTCGCGGCGGATCTTCGTGGCAACCGCAGCGAGGTTCTCGTCCGCGGATCCTTCCAGAGCCTCTAGGCGCAGCGCGTCGGCATGGTCGTAGAGCCAGTGCCGCACGAGCGTGTAGGCCCAGTCGTCGTTAGGTCGCTCGCACAGGATCGCGTTGCGATAGTCGGACCTGTCCCTCCCGAGGGCAAGCTCGTCCGCGTTGCCACCGGTCAATCCCGCGACGAGGGAGTAATACGCGGCGGCGTGGCCGATCTCGTCCTGCGCGATCGACGAGAAGGCAACGTCCTCCTCGAGATGAGGAGCGAAGCCGGTCCACTCCGAATGGCGGTGACCGATGACCAACTCGTCGTCGGCCAACGCGGTCAATAGAGAAACGAGGGCTTCGCTCATCGGGACGCGAGCTCCTTCGCGCGCGCGATCGCCTTCTCGCGCTTGCCGATGACCTCTCGGTAACCCTCGTTGAACCGGTACGACTTGTCTCCTGCGACCTCGAGGAGGGTCTCATCGGAGAAGCTATGGATGTCACTCCGCCGGGCGACCCACAAGTGGTTCCCCTCCCGGCGACGCAAGAAGCACTCCTTCGCCATCAGGAGAGCCATCTCGTGATCGGGCGCGATGACCGCACCGCAATGTTCGAACGGGTCCTTGTGACCAGCGCGACGGAAGACCTCGTAGACCTCCATGTCAGGCGACGTTGACGGCGGGCTCGCTCAGAGCATCGCGGACCCAACGATGGGAGTCGTACATCTCCTTGCGCTGACCGAGTCGCCGGGCGGTCTCCGGGCCCTCGTTGCGCTTGATGGCCTCGAGCGGGGCCCAATCGATGTCATCCTCTTTGATGACCCAGTGACCGTTCTGCTCGAACGGTGTTGGCGTTGGGATCGTGAACCCGAGCTCGAGGATCTTGGGAACGTAGCGGTCGAGGAACTCTTGACGCAGGTTCTCGTTCGTCTCCGTCTTGACCTTCCACTTGAGCAGGAGGTCTTTCTCGACGTTGGAACGGGGACCGAAGAAGTGGATGATCGCGAGCCACCACCTGTTCAAGGCGTCCTGGAACATCTGTCGTTGGGTATCGGTTCCCGATGCAAGCTCCAAGGTGATGTCCTCACCGTGACGCAGGTGGAGCTGCTCCTCCGAGCAGATCCGCTTGAGCACGCGTGTGTAGGGCGCGTACGAGGAATCGAGTAGCGCAGCCTGCGTGACGAGAGCGGCCCCATCGATCAACCAGCCGATCAGAGCGACGTCGCCCCAGTGCTTAACGGGGTAGTGGAAGACGTTGTGGAACTTGGACTTGCCGTTCACGAGGTCCTCGTACATGGAGTCCCGACCCTTGCCGAGGTCCTCCGCGACGCGGTAGAGCAGTTGCGAGTGTCCGACCTCGTCCTGGATCTTGGCGCAGAGTGACATCTTCCGTTGCAGGCTGGGGGCGGCAGGGAGGCATTCGCGTTCGGGAAGGGCGCCCATGATCTCCGAGTTCGCGTGCATCTCGATGAACTTCAAGACGCCGAGGCGGTAATCGTCGGGCATCCAGTCCTGGGCTTCGACCTTGCCACCTGCATCGATGTGGGCGTTGAACTGCGCCAGCTTGTCTTCGTAGGTCACGCTGCCCTCCTCATGATGGTTCGAGTCCTTTGATCAACAGTTCTGCGAATCGTTCGCCTATCTCGGTGGCACCCATCTCGCCACCGGGTCGGAACCATGCGTACGTCCAGTTGCCGGCCGATAGGACGAGGCGCGCTGCGAAGCGCACGTTCACGTCGGCGCGGAACTCCTTCTCTTTGATCCCGTCCTCGACGATCTGGCGGACCATGCCTTCGTAACGATCCCGTTTCTCTTGGACGACCGCCGCTAGACCGGGGGAGAGGTATCGCCATTCGTTGAGGAACACGGTCGCAGCGTCGAGGTGCTCGATCGCAGTCTCGACATGACCGACGAGCAATCGCCGGAGCCTCACTGCGGCCAGGGCCTGCATCTCGACGGCCTTCTGACCTCGCTCGAGGAAACGGTCGGCGCCCTCCTCCACCACGTCGAAGAGCAGCTCCTGCTTGCTTCCGATGTGGGCATAGAGCGACCCGCGCTGGAGGCCAAGGGCGTCGGCGAGATGTTGCATCGAGGTGCCGTGGTAACCGCGCTCGGAGAACAGCCGGGCCGCGGCGCGGACCATCTCCTCGCGTCTCGGACTACGGGTGATCTCGGCTGCCTGAGCCACGGGGTCCCTCTCTGAGAAGGTCGAAAAACGAACGGTCGTTAGGGTCGAGATTAGCCCATATCCAGATTTTGCGGAGAGGATGCCGCTATGCCGGTGACCCGAACCAGCCCCGACACGGAGCGCATCGGGCCGATCATCCGCAAGCTCGAGAAGCAGTATCCCGAGGCGGGGATCGCCCTGAGATACACGACCCCCCTGGAATGCGTGGTGGCGGTGATCCTGTCGGCCCAGTCGACCGATGCCCGGGTGAACCTCGTGACCCCGATGCTCTTCGCCAAATACAAGCGGCCGGAGG
>JAXDJQ010000100.1:0-3796 GCA_034667565.1 Actinomycetota bacterium | reverse complement strand
CACCCCAGGGCGCTCGGCAGCGAAGGAGTGAGCAAGAACAGGGTTGTCGACGTTGCCGAGGATCATGTACGTCGGGTCCGGAAGACTCGAGAACACTTCTTCGTATTGCTTATGGACACGGACCCCTATCTCGCGCCGGATCTCATCCTCACGCCCAACCGAACGCTGATGCATCACGCGCCGGGCCTCCTCGATGGCGCCCGCGGTCCGCAGCCGAACGACCTCTTCAACCGCTTCTCTTGGGAACACCTCGGTGAGGATCCCCGTCATCGATATGTAGTCGAGGAAATTGATGAGATCGCCGAGGAGGAGAAGCGTGGCGCCCTCAGGCACCGCTTTGCGAAGGTCGTCCGGAGCTCCGTGAAGATCGGACACAACGAAGATCAACGGCTAGCTCGCAATCCGGCCGCCACGAGCATCACGATCATCAACAAGAGCAGCCCTAGGACGACGTAGACGAACATGCGGCTCTTGAGGATCACCATCCGGCTCTCTCCGCGTGCTTCTCGATAGGCATCGTGCGCAGCCACACCCCAGAGTCCGAAGGCAGCCAACCCGAAAACTCCCGCCATCATGACCGAGCCTGCGACCGCAGCGAGGATCCCGACGGCAAGCACCCACGTGCTCACGATCCCCCGTGCTATCGCCATGCCTTTCAGCCCCATGTACCAATGGCCGGCTCCCGGGAAGAACAACGAGTACATCGCAACCGTGTTGGGGTCCCTCTGGGGACGATCGTCGGGAGGACGCAGCGCGTCGGCGAAAAGCGTTCCGCACACCGAACAAGCTGAAGCATCCAGCGGGTTCTCCGTGTCGCACTTCGTGCATCGCCACGTTATGCCCGCCTCGGTGACGGTGAACGCTCCTCGTTGTTGAGGTATCAGCGTGGGCGTTGCCGTCGTCGTGCCCTGTTGCGCGGCCGTGCCTGGTGGAGGTGGAGGCGGGGGTGGTGCCTTGGTCGTTTCGAAGCGCGTCAAGCACTGCCCACACCACTGAGCCCCCGAGGGGTTCAGCGCACCACAATCAGGGCAACGCACAGAGCCGGACACGCCGGCAAGGCTACTTTTCTAACGAGATCAGTCGTACGCGTGCTCGGGACCGGGGTAGGTCCCGTCTGCGACCTCCCGGGCGAAGGCCTCGGCCGCTCGCTTGATCTCGGTCCCCAGCTTGGCGTAGCGCTTCACGAATCTGGGTGCCTTCCCTTCGGTGATCCCCAGGAAATCGTGGAACACCAGCACCTGGCCACTGCAGCCGGGCCCCGCGCCGATCCCGATCGTCGGGATCCGAAGGCTCGCGGTCACTTCGGCGGCGAGCGCCGACGGGACCGCTTCAAGGACGAGTGCGAACGCGCCCGACGCTTCGAGGGCTTTCGCATCCTTCAATATCTGATGTGCTTGCTCGTCGGAACGACCTTGCACTCGGTACCCACCGAACTGATTCACGGATTGTGGTGTCAGGCCGAGGTGACCCATCACGGGGATGCCGGAATCCGTTAGTCGTGCGACGAGCTCGAGGACGCGCCCGCCCCCTTCTAGCTTGACCGCGTGTGCCCCGGCCTCCTTGAGGAAACGACCCGCGTTGCGGATCCCGTCTTCGCTGGACGCTTGGTAGCTCATGAACGGCATGTCGCCGACCACGAACGCGTTCTTCGCCCCGCGCCGGACGGCGGCGGTGTGATGGATCATGTCGTCGACGGTCACCGGAAGGGTGTCGTCGTGGCCGAGCATCACCATGCCCAGCGTGTCCCCCACCAGGATGATGGGGATGCCGGCTTCATCGAGCAGATGAGCCGATAGGGCGTCGTATGCGGTGAGCATGGCGAACCTCTCGCCTCGCTCCCGGAACGCCTGGATGTCGCGCACCGTTACAGACACTGTCGCCTCCTTGGTAGGTAGCCGCAGTTAGACCCAAAGGATACGCCCGTCGCGTCCCATGACGGAAAAAGAAAAAGGGGGCCCCGAAGGCCCCCTCTTTGATGTTGATTTGCTTAGGCGTGTGGCTCTGCACCCTCAACCAAGGGGTCGTTGACGGTCTCGCCCAGCCAGATCTTGACGGTCATCTCGCCGCCCTCTCCCAGCCAGTTCGTGAACTCGGTCGTCCAACCACCACAGTCCGACGTCCGGATACCGATCAGGTGCTCGCCGTTGGAAGTTCCTTCACCGCCGTGGCCCTCGTTGGAGCAGCTCAGCTGGTCTTGGCCACAGATCGTGTTGAAGTCGTGAGAGCGAGCTGCGTAGCTGCCATCGACGTGCAAGAGGTCCATGTCGTAATCACGGCGCTCTGGGAACTCGAAGAGCATGTGGAGGCCGACGTCCGCCGCCGCGCTATCTACCTGCACGTTGAAGTAATCGAATGTGGGTTCAGGTTGACCGGCGCCAACAACGTCGGCATCACCGAGCGACGGATCGAGGGTGATGGTCTGCTCGAGTGGCTTCTCCTCGGTCGAAGCATCGGTCACGACAACGGTCGGCTTATCCGTCCCGTACGAACCGGGAGTGAATGCCGAGCAAGCCACCGGGGGCTTCTTGCAGCCGACCTTCTTGCCCTTGCCCTTGGTGCAACCCTTGCTAGCTGCAGGGGTGCCACTGGTCTGGTCGAGCGAACGAGCCATGGGGTTCTTCATCTTGAGCATGCCGAAGAACATCGCAGCCGCGTCCTGCTGCTGCTGCTGTTGCTGCGCCTGTGCGCCGCCGGGAGCAGCGGGGTCGTTCTGAGCCTCGCCGAGCCACAGCTTGAGGGTCATGTCGCCACCCATGCTCAGGTAGCTGTCCATCTGCAGGGTGTAACCCGCGCAGTCCGCGGACCGGATCCCATCGAGCACTTCAGCACCTTGCTCGGAGTGACCGCCGGTTCCGGTGCCATCCGTTCCTTGCACATCGTTCGCCGGGACGAACGGAGCCGGATTGAAGCCACCAGTGTGCGCGGCCTCAGAGCCGTCGGCGTAGTTCAGGTAGATGTCGTGGTCTTCTTCAGTCGGGAACTCGTAACGAACGTAGAGACCTGCCTCCGCAACAGCGGCATCGACCTGGATGTTCTGGAACACCTGGCCGGGAGCACTCGGGTCGCCGGCGGGAGCAGCGATCGTTACCTCGACAGGCTTCTCTTCGGTAGCCGCAGCCGTGACGATCGAGGTAGGAGCGGTAGCGCCCTGCTCCCCAGGAACGTACGCAGGGCACGAAGGAGCCGGGGTCGGGACGGGCTTCGGACAAGCGCCCTTCTTCTTACCTTTGCCCTTGGGGCAACCATTCTTCTTGCCCTTGCCCGGAGGGTCGGCCTTACCGGGAGGTGCAACGGTCGGCTTCGGCTCGGGGGCCGGTGCAACCGAACCGGAAGAGATCGTGTAGTCCGTACCGACGTCCGTGTCTTCGAGCGTGCCGATGCGCGAACCGCCCTGTACGGGGTTGCTTCGGCCCCACATCCCAACCAAGATGTTGGGCTCGGTGAGAGCTTTCCCGTCCTCCAACTGCGTCAGACCCGCCCGAGGGAAGGTCCCCGTGAGAATGGCGGTCCCGTCCGGGCCTTCTTCTTCCAGTAGCTCACCGAATTGAGCGGTGGGAACATCGCCACAGTCGCCGGACGAGTTGAAGGCACTGAAGGAGTCGTTGGCGTTCCCAGCCGTGGTCATCCGTAGCTGGATGCAGTCCTGACCGGCTGCGTTCCCCACATTGGTCTGGAAAGTAGATGCCTCAGCTCGGGCGTTCGTCGAGGTTTGGATGTGAACGTAAACATTGGTCGCGTCGTGAGTAAACCAAGCGGCCAGAACGTCTATACCCGTGAGACTCAGGCCACCACCCAC
>JAXDJQ010000099.1:0-3593 GCA_034667565.1 Actinomycetota bacterium | reverse complement strand
TGTTGATGCGTGATTCGGCCGGGTGGATCCGTTGTAACAGGGCATCGAACTCGATCCCATGCCTGCCGGGGATGACGATCTCTCCGTCGACGACGCATCTGTTCGGTAACGAGTCTGCGAGAACTTCGACGAGCTCGGGGAAGTAGCGCTCGAGTGTCCGCTTGTCCCGGCTCATGATCTCGATGTTCTTGCCGTCCCGAAAGACGATGCCTCGGAAGCCATCCCATTTCGGTTCGTAGGACCACCCATCACCGGCAGGCACTTCCTCGGACAACTTTGCAAGCATGGGACTGAGCGGCGGCTCGAGCGGGAGGACCATGACGGGCATTTAACCTCGACTGCGATGAGCCTCACCAACGTGCAGATAGCCGAGCTGCTCGCTCTGCGATCCGAAGAGGTAGCGGGGGACAGGCAGCGGGCGTACCGGCGCGCATCGCGCGCCGCGTTCAAGTGGCCCGAAGAAGTGTCGGACATGCTCGCAGCCGGCACTCCACTCACAGACCTGAAAGGGATCGGGGTGAAACTGTCGGGGCTGATCAAGACTTGGATCGACGAGCCTCCCGACATCCCCGAACCCCCGCCGATCCGTTCGGGATTCCGATCCTTCGCAGAGGCTCGCAAGATCCTGGCGGACAACCCCGAGTGGGCCGAACGCGTGAACGGCGATCTACAGATGCACTCCGAGGAGAGCGACGGGAAGGTGCCCATCGAGGAGATGGCGCGTATGGGGATCGACCTCGGTTACTCGTACATCGCTATCACGGATCACTCGAAGGGTTTGAAGATCGCTGGCGGCATGAACGAGGAGCAGTTCGCCGACCAGGGAAAGCGAATCGATTCTCTGAATCAGCACCTTGCCGACCAAGGATCGGACTTCAAGGTTCTCAAAGCGATCGAGATGAACCTCTCTCCGGATGGGAGCGGGGATATGGAGCCAGAGTGCCTCGCCGAGCTTGATCTCGTTCTTGGCTCCTTCCATTCACAACTGCGAAAGAAGGAGGATCAGACCGACCGATACATCGCGGGTATCGAGAACCCCACGATCGACGTGCTTGGACACCCTCGCTGTCGCATCTACAACTTCCGCGTGGGACTACTAGCCGATTGGAAGTCGGTTCTGGAGGCGGCCGCCGAGACCGGAACCGCCGTCGAGATCGATGGCTTTCCGGACAGACAGGATCTCAACGTTGAGCTGCTCGAGCTCGCTAGAGATGCAGGGTGCTTGATATCGATGGGAACCGACGCTCACAACCCGGAAGAGATGCAGTACCTCCCGGTGGCACTTGCCGCCGCGATCACGGCCGGCATCCCGCGCGACAAGATCCTGAACTTCATGACGGTCGATGAGCTTCAAGCATGGGTTCGGAAGAGGCGGGGATAGGGTCGCCGGATGTCGAATCTCGTTGCAGTGACGGTTGTCGGCGTCGATCGGCCGGGGATAGTTGCGACGATCTCCAAGGTTCTGTTCGAGCTCGGATGCAATCTCGAAGATGTGTCCTCGACGATCCTCCGAGGGCATTTCTCGATGATGTTGCTGGTCCATGCCCCCGACAACACAGCGCCGGAGGTCCTCGAAGGAGAGCTATCGAACGCAGCCGGAGAACTCGGGTTGGTGGTGACCGTCCGGCCGGTGGAAGAGACCAGGGCGGAGGTGTCTGCTCCCTCTCACATGGTGTCCGTCTACGGCGCCGACAAGCCGGGGATCGTCGCTGCCGTCGCCGAGGCGCTCGCCAAGGCTGGAGCGAACATCACGGATCTGACCTCTCGAGTCATCGGAGACGACTCGGCACCGGTCTATGCGGTGATGCTCGAGGTCAGCTTCCCGGAAGGTAGCAACCCGGACGCCGTGCTGGCTCTCCACGATGAGCTCGACGTGGAGGTCAGCGTCCATCCCGTCGAAGCGGACGTCCTTTAGGCCTTTGACCGTAAGACCGGTCGTTCGCGTGCCCGACCGCGTTCTGAAACAGCGTGCCGCCGAGCTGGGAACCGATCTCGATGAGCAATTAGTGACCGATCTGCTCGAGACCATGAGCGTTTCACCCGCTTGCGTCGGCCTGGCAGCGCCGCAGATAGCCGTCTCGAAGCGAGCCTTCGCGGTCGACGTGACGGGCCACCCGAAGACGACCGTTTGCCACGGATTGGTGGTGCTCTTCGATCCCGTGATCGTTTCGATGGAAGGGAGAGAGGTCGGCCGAGAGGGATGCATGTCCGTGCCGAATCTCACCGCAGATGTTGCTCGGGCGACGTCGATCGTCGTCGAGGGCATAACCCCGAAGGGGGAGAGGCGAACCCTCACGACTGAGGGATTCGAGGCTCGCGCATTCCAGCACGAGATGGATCACCTGGACGGCATGTTGATCTTGGATCGGGTCGTTTCTCTAGCAACCGATGTCTTCCGTCGGAAGACCTACAAGTAATGCGGACCGGCTTAGCAATACGACCGGTAAGGCCGGTCCGCATTAGTCGGCTTCTTGGGTCTCCAGGAGCTCCGACTTGCGCGACCGCCTTCTCGACCGCGTGACCCGGTCGCGTCCCGCACGCTTGGACTCGTAGAGAGCTTCGTCCGCCGCCTTGATCAGGGACTTCATGTCACCTGCATGGGTCGGGAATGTTGCAACTCCCGTGCTGGCCGTAACGGCTCTGACGGTGTCGATATTCGAGATCGCCTCGCGCAACCGTTCTGCGACCGCCAGCGATTCCTTCGACGAGCAGGAGGGAAGGATCACCGCGAACTCTTCACCCCCATAGCGCGCGGGCGTGTCGAAGTCGCGACAGGCTGTCGCCAGAGCGTGAGCGACCTTCTTCAGGACCTCGTCCCCAGTTTGATGACCGAAGGTGTCGTTAAGAGATTTGAAATGGTCGATGTCGAACATCGCCAACGTCAGCTGCTCTCCGTTGCGAGCAGCACGTGACATCTCTTTGTCCAAGGTGGACTCGAAGGTTCGACGGTTCGGGATCCCTGTAAGCGCATCCGTTTCGGCCTGTCGCTGGATCAGTTGATAGAGGGCGGCGTTCTCGAGAACCAAAGCAGCGTGAGTCGCGAATTGCGTAACCATGTCAACGACTCGTCTCTCGATCCTGGTGGTTCGCCCAGGATGCTCGACGGCCAGGATCCCAACCGACTTGCCTTCGGCAGTCATGGGGAACATGGCGACGTTGCGTGCGAACGGCATCAGCGCGGACAAGCGCGGGTCGAGCTCGGGATCTAGTTGCTTCTTCAGCTGTACCCGCCTCTCGGCTAGCGCTTTCGTCACCGTCTCGTCTGTCCCCGATCGGAACGGTGACGGCTCGCCCGGCCCCTGGAAGGCGGCCAACTTCAGGTCATCCACGGCTCCCGTCAAGACGACGCCACGTTTGAACCCGAAGGACTCGGTAACCCGGCGCAGCAGCGTCTCGGCGATGTCGGCGGGCGTAGCCAGACCTTCCAGTTCAGAGGCCATCCCAGCCAGGTCTTCCATGTCGGCCTTCCGACGCTTCAGCTCGCGCTCGTTCAATTGCGAGAAGCGGGCGGTCACCAAAGCGACTACGAGGAGCGCTCCGATCGTGAAGAGTGCTGAATGAGTGAAGCCCGCCGAGGCAGCATCTCCGCCCCC
>JAXDJQ010000098.1:0-4753 GCA_034667565.1 Actinomycetota bacterium | reverse complement strand
GTGCCGGGAACGTCCTTGACTAGGAAGCTGGGTTGCCCTGCAGAGGTTCGAGCATTCGCGAGGCTCGCTACTAACCCGAAGCCGTGTGTGAACTGAAGGTGCTCGTTAGACCAGGTCCGCGAGTTCTCGGGGAGATCCGTGAGGGACAGCTCGCGAGCGGACAGAAGCACCTGACGCTTCTGGCCGCCGATCTCGTAGCGATCGATGTCGACATCTTGGAACTGGTAGTAGGTGCGCAGTGCCTGCAGCTGTGCGTATCCCAACTTCAAGATCTCCGGGTCCCACAACCTGATGTTCTCGAACAGGTCGCCGTTCGCGGCCACCTCCTCCGACGACAGGTCGGTAGAGGCGAGGAAGTCTTGATCGTCGATCGCTTCGAGCCCGAAGGCATCACGGGTGGCTTTGATGTTGCGCTCCACGAAGGGGCGCTCACGCACGAGCTCCTGAGGATCCACCGAGAATTTCTGAACCGCGAAAGGCCACACGCCGCCGGCAAGGACCGCCGTCAGGATCCAGATACCCACTGCCGCGAACGGGAGCGAGAGACGGCGAGCCCAGATGTTCACGAGGAAGAGCACGGCCGAGATGACCGAGATGATCGCCAACAGCTTCAGTGCGGGGAGCTGCGCGTGTACGTCCGTATAGCTCGCTCCCGTCACAACGCCACGCGGGGAGAAGTTCAGTTCGTACTGCCCGAGCCAGTACTGCCCTGCCTTCACCAACGCGAGTAGTCCCAGTAGAACCGAGATGTGCGCCATGGCGCCGGAAGCGACACCGCGCAACCCGCCCTCGGGTCTGATCGATCCGTGGAAGAAATGAGCAGCCACGGACACCACGAGTGACGCCATGACGATGAACCACACCCAGTCCAGAGCGGTTGTGAGGAACGGGAGATCGAAGACGTAGAAACCGATGTCTCTGTGGAACTGCGGATCGGTCTGGCCGAACGAAACGCCGTTCCGCCACAGCAGGAACTCCTGCCAGCCTGCGCTGGCCGTCACGCCTAGCGACAACCCGACGAACGCCGCCACGCCGACGCGGATCAGCTTGATGAACGGCCCGAATGCGGCTCGATATCGAGCGACGGGATCCGGCCTTCCGACGACCTCCACTCGTGCGTATGGCGGAGCCATCGCCTGTGCAAGCCTCAGGTTGCCCCAGACCACGATCGCCGCGATCACGCCGAGTGCAACGCCGAGACCGAATTGCGTGCCGAGAGTCGTCCAGAGAACCGAGGAAAGCCCGACCTCCTGGAACCACAGCACGTCCGTGTAGAAACTGGCGATCGCTCCGGACGCGACGAAGATGATGATCAGTGCTGCTATGAGATAAGCGCGCCGGGGCGGCTTTCTGCGGGGTTGGGTGGACATCTGAGGGGAGGCTATTCGGTCCCGGGGCGAGCCCCGAGTACCTCTCTGATCCTTTGGACCAGGGTGTCCGGCGAGAACGGTTTGCCTACGAACGTCGCTCCGGGCCACTCCGAGGAGTCACCCCGTGCCATTCCCGTCAGAACCAGCACGGGGATCTCTCTCGTAGCCTCGTTGGCTCGGAGCGCCAGCAGGACCTCTTTCCCGTCCATCTTCGGCATGATCTGGTCGAGCAGGATCACGTCGGGCTTGGACGCCAGGGCGATGCTCAGGGCCTGTTCTCCATCCTCGGCCAGGAGCACGTCGAACCCTTCGTCGCTCAGGACGAATTCGATCGTCATCCGAACGCTGGGATCATCCTCGGCAACAAGCACACTCTGCCCCATGGGGCTCAATCTAGCGTGCCGCTTCGGCTAGAGGTCTCCTCCGAAGGTCCCGTCCAAGATGGCGTCGTTGCTAGGGCTCGGCTCGGGCGACGGGAAGATCCTCTTTTCGAGGTCATCCCGCGCGCAGTCCGCCGTCCCGCTGCAATCCTCAGGTGGCTGATCGGGTTCTTCCGGTTGCGGGTCGTCCTCATCGCCGGGGTTCCCGGACGTGGGAGGGGGGTTGTTGCCGGTTTGGTTGCTCTGCACTACGGGGTCCGCAACCTGACCTGATTCTGCAGCCTGTGCAGCGGCAACGCTGAATACCGGTTGATCGTTAGCCCCACCCGCGACCACTCGGCTGGCATCGATGATGTCACCGAGATCCGCCAGCAGCAGTTTGGGGTCCGACTGCAATATCGCTGCAACCACACCCCACGAGCCGCCGTCGTCGCGACTCGAGAACGCCTCGCGGAGGGCTTCGTCGAAGGGATGAGCCTTGGTGTTCAGCGCGATCGTCACTCCAAGCAAGAGATCGATCGCGGGACGACGTAGGTACGGCTTCACGGCACTTACGTCCTTGCCTCCGGCGAGTGCCTTGAAGTAGGCGAGGTCGGGCTTCTGGCGACCAAGTTGCGATGCGAACCCGGCAGATAGCGTGCCGAGCTTGGCCTCGAGCTCGATAACACTGGCAAGACGCTCGTTGTCGAATGGATCGGCGGGGTCAAGGCTGTATGGCTGGGCTGGACGCAGATCGCTGGCGGCTGCGGGAGCTTCGTGGAGCCGCGTGAGATCGACGTTGACTTCGCCGGGAGCAGTGACATGCACCTTCCCCGTGTATGCCCCAACCCGCGCAGAGCCCGCGCGGCGGTCGACACGGAAAACGCTGTTACGAGCGTTCGCTACCGCGTCGCCGAAGCGGATCCGCATCGGATCTTTCGCTTCGGCCATGACGGTGCCGGTCTCTGTCTCGACGCTGGTGGTGTCGATGATCTGCATCTGGGCTTCCGGGGCACCTTTCGTGACGGGGGTGGTACCCCCCACCCAGGCGACGCGATCGCCCTCGAGCGCGACCTGGGCGCGTGCACCGTCGAACGTGCGCACGATGTCGCCTTCTTCCACCGGCACGTCGGCATCGGACACAACGATCGGCTGCTCGCCCTGTCGAAGGATCTGAACCTTGCCGCCCCCCTCCTTACGAAGACTCATCGCGGCGAGAGCCTCTTCACCATCGAACGGCCAGCAGGCCGCCCCGGCGAAGAGGCAGAGGGTCAGGGGTATGACTAGTCGTTTCATGCTCATTGGTTTTTTCGGTAACCCTTTGTCGTACTTAAGCCCGATATACGAGATTCTGAGCAACTTCCCCAACTATGTGAATAGCCCGAAATAACTAGTCATTCCCCCTGGGGCGCCTTGGCAGCGGGGAGAGTGACCGTCAGACGGGTGCCCTGATCCGGCTCGCTCTGGGCGCTGACCGTCCCATCATGGGCCTCTACGATCCTGCGAACGAAGGCAAGCCCAAGGCCTAGACCCCCGTACGACCTCGTCTCGGACCCGTCCAGCTGGTGGAAGTCCGAGAAGATCTTGGACACGTCCTCCCGGGGGATCCCGATCCCCTCATCGGACACGGTCACCTCGACCGATCGGGTCCTGCGGCGACGTTCGTCACCGTTCGAGCGAGCCGAGCTGTGCACCTCCAAGGTGATGGTGCCGCCCTGCGGAGAGAACTTCACAGCGTTGTCGAGGATCTCCTCGAGGGAGCGGCGCAACAGCCTTTCGTCACCCACGACCATGGGGAGCTCTTTATCCACCTCGGCCACGACCGTATGTCGGGGAGTGCGCTTCTCCCAGTCGGTTGCGAGCTTCTCGACGATGGCGGCCAGGTCCACCGAGGCCGATCGAGGTGAAAGGCGGCCCGCCTCGAGGGCCGCGAAGTCGACCAACAGCTCAACGATCCGTTCCAGTTTCCCCGTCGATTCGAGGATCCCTAGCGTGAATTGCTTGACCTTCTCGTCGGGGATCTTCTTGCGCGCAAGGATCTCGGCATAGCCCTTGATGGGTGTAAGAGGGGTTCGCAGCTCGTGCGAGATGTTCGAGAGGAACTCCGATTTCATCCGCTCAACCTCACGTTCGCGCGTCATGTCTCGCATCACTGCGACGCCACCGTCGGTCTCTCCCTCTTCGTTCCGGAGGGCCGCGCTGACCATCGAGACGGGGACCGGATCGCCGTTCTTCCGATGGATGAAGATGCCTCCGACAGAGCCTTCAGCAAGATCGAAGATCGGCAACGTGACCTTCGCGCCTTGCGCATCGCGCGCGTCGAGCACTTGTTCGATCGGCTTTCCGGTTACCGCTTTGGCTTTCCTTCCGGTGATCTGCTCCGCTTCGCGGTTGAACGCGATCACGTCACCGTTGGGGCCGACCGCGACCAGTCCGTCGGCCATCGACTCGATGATCGCCTCGACCTGAGAACGAAGCTGGTGCTCGTCGCGCGCTGCCTGACGAAGGTCGTTAGTCATCCTGAATAGCGACGAGGTCATCTCGTTGAACGTCTCGCCGAGTTGACCGACCTCGTCGGTGCCCGACACAGGCGCCTGCACGCTGAGGTCACCTTCGCGGACCGCGCTGGCGGTTTCGGTCAGAAGCTGGATCGGCCTCGTGATGCGCCGTCCCGAGAGCCACGCCAGGACGAGGACGACCATCCCAACCCCCATACCGACGAGGAAGAGGATGCGGGTAAGCCCCGAGCGGGCCTGGTCGACGATCCGAGCAGGCGACGAGAGAACCAACTTGGCAACGGTGGTCCCGCCCGCCTGCAGGCAGCCGAACGCGCTGTAGAAGGTCGCATCACCGATCGTGAGCTGGCGAGGAGTGGCGCTACAGGTCTCGGGGTTACCCAGCTCGTCCAGTTTGGGATCCCCGGGCAACGAGGTAGCAACGACCTTGTTCCCCACGATCAGGGTGGCGTTAGCAGCGAGCGATTCGGAGAGTTTCTCGACGACGTTAGCGTCGATGTAGCGGCCG
>JAXDJQ010000097.1:0-13077 GCA_034667565.1 Actinomycetota bacterium | reverse complement strand
ACCGCATCGCCGCGCGGTTGGCGGACTCGCACGGTGAGGCGGTCAAGAGCCAGATCGCTCTCACCGCGCTGATGAGCCTGTTCACGATCACGACGCTGGTTCTCCTCGGCCAGCCGCTGGTCGCAAGCGCGTAGTTCACGTTTCGATTCGGTTTCCGAAGGGATCCGTGGATTAATCTCCCGCGATGCCTGATCTCGCAGGGTTCTCGCATCTGTCGCTAACGGTCACCGACGTCGATGCTTCGACGGCCTGGTGGACCGAGCTGATGGGCCTCATCAAGGTGCTCGATGGGGTAGAGGCGGGGCGCAGGTTCACCACTAACATCCATTCGTCCGGGGTGATCATCGGGTTCCGGGAGCGTGAAACCGAAGGTGACGACCAGTTCGATGAATCACGGGTTGGGCTTGATCACTTCGCCCTCCACGTCCCGGCGAGGGCCGATCTCGACGGATGGCTCGCTCGACTGGATGAGCTCGAGATCGAGCATTCGGAGATAAAAGACGTCGCCTACGGCTCGGTCCTGACCTTCCGCGATCCCGACAACATCCAAGCCGAGTTCTTCGCCCTGCCCGGCATCTAGGCACTTCCTTTGAAGGCCCCGCGGGCCTAGAATCACAAGGGAGTAGTTACCGGCTGGTTATTTCCCTGGGGAAATCCTGGCTATCGAACAAGTGTTCGATTATTGTCACACCGTCTCTCTAGGGTCGCTGGAGTCAATCCAGGAGGCCCGGACAGGGCCTAGAACAAGGAGGCTAGCCAGTGGCCAGCAGCTCTAGCAACAGCCGGGACGTAGTGGTGGACAACGGTCGGGACTCGAAAGGCCGGGACGCGGCCCTCGATATGGCCATGCAGCAGATCGAGAAAGCGCACGGCAAGGGCGCCATCATGCGCCTGGGTGACGAGGGCATCAACCGGGATATCGAGGTCGTTCCCACCGGTTCCCTGGCTCTGGATATCGCTCTAGGTGTGGGCGGGTTGCCTCAAGGCCGCATCGTCGAGATCTACGGTCCGGAAGGCTCCGGTAAGACGACCGTTTCGTTGCACGTGATCGCCGAGGCTCAGAAAGCCGGGGGTCTGGTCGCGTTCATCGACGCCGAGCACGCCTTGGCCCCGGCGTACGCGAAGGCGCTCGGGGTCGACACCGACAACCTCCTCGTAAGCCAGCCCGACACCGGAGAGCAAGCTCTCGAGATCACCGACACCCTGGTCCGATCGGGTGCGATGAACGTGATCGTCGTGGACTCCGTAGCAGCTTTGGTCCCTCGTGCCGAGCTCGAAGGTGAGATGGGGGACACCCATGTCGGTCTGCAGGCCCGCTTGATGAGCCAGGCCTTGCGCAAGCTCGCCGGAAGCGTCAACCGCAGCCACACGATCCTCATCTTCATCAACCAGCTGCGAGAGAAGATCGGCGTGATGTTCGGTTCCCCCGAGACCACTCCCGGAGGCCGGGCCCTGAAGTTCTACTCGTCGGTTCGTCTCGACGTCCGTCGCATCGACTCTCTGAAGGATGGGGCCGAGGTCGTCGGCTCGAGGGTCCGAGTCAAAGTGGTCAAGAACAAGGTCAGTGCACCGTTCAAGAAGGCTGAGTTCGACATCCAGTACGGCTTCGGGATCTCGAAGGAAGGAAGCCTCCTCGACGTTGCGATCGATCACGGCATCGTCCGCAAGTCCGGAGCCTGGTTCATCTATGGCGACGACCAGCTTGGCCAGGGACGTGAGAACGCGAAGTCGTTCCTCGCCGACAGCCCCGACATCGCGACCGAGATCGAGCTCAAGGTCAAGGAGAAGCTGGGCATGCTGGCCACGGACGAGGAGAGCGATGCAGTTTCGGCGAACAGCGAACAGCCGGTGGATAGCGAACCGGTGGCGGAGGCAGAGCCCTCGAAGTAGACGATGCCCACCGAGACAACTCCGACCCAGGAGCAACTGCTCGACGACTCGTACCGAGATGCGATGCAGCGGGCGGGGCACCTACTGGCGTCTCGCCCGCGCACCGAGCACGAGTTGCGGATCCGCCTCGGGGCGGCCGGTTACCACGATCCCGTGGTCGAACGAGTGGTCATTCGCCTGATCGAGCTGCGCCTCGTCGACGATCGGGGATTCGCAGCTCAATGGGTGTCCGAACGAGCTATCTCTAAGGGACGTTCAGGCGAGGCACTTATCGCCGAGCTCGTGGACAAGGGGATCGAGAGAGCAACGGCCGAGGACGCGGTTGCGGAAGCGGGGATCGATGAGGAGATCCAAGCCCGCGAGTTGGCAGCCAGGCTCGTGTCGAAGGTAGCGAACAAACCACTGGAGAAGCAGGCCGAAGCACTGCTCGGCCGGCTCCTCCGTCGTGGTTTCTCACATGAGGTTGCTCGTGATGCGGTTCGTTCGGTGTTGCCCCCAGAGGGGTGGGATTAAGGGGTCCTCTTCTTCCTCGCGAGGAGGAGGACGCCCCCAACGATCAGAGCTGCAGCGATCACCAGCAGTGCCACGATGTCTCCATTGCCGGTGAAGGGAAGGACTGCGCCCAGAACCGATGCGGTCTTCTTGAGGGCGGTACCGAGAGGCCCGGCGTTGTGCAACATGGTTCCGAGAACCGAGTCGTCCTGGTCACAGTCGTCCGCGTCCATCTGCTTGCCGGCGTTGTCGGTGCCCGCGGGGCAGACCTTGTCGCTCCGACCCAGGACTTCGTCTTCCGTGTCACAGCCACGAGGTCCCTCGGGCTGACCGGCCATGTCCGTACCAGCGGGGCACAGGGTGATGGCGGCCGCCCCGACCAACGGAGCGGTGCAACCGGTGTGTGCTGGGTTCGTGCGACCGACGCCGCTGTTCTCGTCGCACTCGTAACCCTTGTTGTTGTCTGATCCACCCGGCATCTGGCCCGGAGGGTTCTTGTCATCGGCATTGCCGACGCACCCGGCGCAGGGCCTCCCCGATGCGTTGCCCTTGCCGTTCCCGTTCAAGGACGGGGACCCATCACACGTGCTGTCGTAAACGGTGCCCTGGTTCGCGCCGTGGCCGGTGTCGTCCCCGCCCATCTTCTCGTTGGGGCATCCACCTGTGCTGGAGCCACCAACGGCCCCGGACGTCCCTCCGGTGCACTCCCAGCCGGAATTGCCGTTCTCGGAACAAGAGTTGCCGGAAGCGGTCTGGTCGTGCGGCTTGCCACACCAGCCGTTGTTGTCGTCATCGAAGTCGTCGTCGTTGCCGCAGCCGTTGTTCCCGTCCTGGTCGGCGAGGTCTTTGCCCCCGGGTCCATTGGCTTTGTCGTCGCCTCTGGCTCCCTCGTAGCGCTGGGGTCCCTTGGAATCGTCCGGGTTGGACTCGGCCTTCCCTTGGGTGCCCGAGCCACCGTTCTCGACCGATCGGTCTTTGCCGGAAGGGTGCGCGTTGTCGCCGTCGTCTGCGACGTTGTTAGCGGTGCCGTCGTTGGTGTCGTTGTCCTCGGTGTAGGTGGTTCCGCTATCGGAGTCGGCGTCGCCGTCATTGTCGGTGGTACCGAAGCCCGTCGATCCACTTCGGATGGCGTCCGTCATCGAGCCGGCTCCAGCATCGAGATCGGCCAGCGCCGGTGCCGCCGTCATCGCCAGAAGGGTCATCAGGAGACCCATCACCGCTATCGCACGTAGAGAGATCCGAGACATATGCATCCGCCTTTTCCCTTGGTGGTTCTGGCCCCTTGCGGGCCGCCCTATGCCTAGAGAATCGACAGGTTTTCCCAGTTTCTGTATACACAAGCGTGGCTATCTCGGACTAATTAGCGCGTAGTCACAACGGTTCATGCGCTTCGGCTGCGGAGGTCATTGATGACATCTGGTCCGGGGTGGGCGTACCATTGTGAACAGACACAAAGGCAAGTGCCTAGACACAACCAACAGGTACGAACGAACAAGCGAGAGTCAATCTGAAACCGTCACTGTCGGCCTACGTAATGACCATTCGGCTATCGCTCACGATGTGGGCGAGACACCCTCTGACCAGGGGTTCTTGGGCTTCACTCATCAACCCTCTGTCCTGACAACCGGTTAGCTAGACCCTCCGCTCGTTCGCTCGCACCAGGGCTGAGCACCAGCCGCTTAACCGCGGGCTGCGCTTCGCCCACTAGAGACAGGAAGGAGCGAGCGATGGAGATCGTTATCGGTCTCGTCCTCGGTCTTCTCGTTGGTGGCGGTGCCGGTTACTTCTATCGGAAGTCGATGGGAGAGCGCGAGGCGACCTCGGCGGAAGCCAGAGCTCGCACGATGCTCGAAGACGCCAAGAAGGATGCCGAGCGGACCAAGCGAGAAGCATTAGTAGAGGCGAAAGATGAAGTGTTCAAGATGCGCCAAGAGGCCGAATCGGACCTCAAAGGCAGGCGTGTCGAGATCGACAAGAAGGAAGATCGCATCTCCCAGCGGGAGGCGACGCTAGACCAGCGGGCTGTCAGCCTCGACCGCAGGGAGCAGGCGATCGAGACGAAAGAGTCCGACCTGGCTCACGCTCGGGACGAGATCAACAAGATCGCCGAGCGGGCCCGGGGAGAGCTCGAGCGGGTCGCGGGAATGACCTCGCAGGACGCCAAGCAGGCTCTCATCGAACAGATCGAGGATGAGGCCAAGCGAGACGCGATGACGATCGTGCGGGATATCGAGGCGACGGCCAGGGAAGAAGGCGACAAGCGGGCCCGCAAGATCATCTCGATCGCCATGCAGAGGGTCGCCTCCGAACTCACCTCGGAATCCACCGTGACCACGATCACCCTGCCGAACGAAGACATGAAGGGGCGCATCATCGGTCGTGAGGGCCGGAACATCAGAGCCTTCGAAGCGGCGACCGGGACGAACCTGATCATCGACGACACGCCCGAAGCGGTCGTGCTGTCCTGCTTCGATCCGATCCGCCGAGAGATGGCTCGCTTGACGTTGGAGCGCCTCATCTCGGATGGCCGCATCCAGCCGGTCCGGATCGAAGAGGTGCACGAGAAGTCCCGCCTCCAGATCGAGAACGAGATCCGAGAGGGCGGCGAATGGGCCGTGATGGAGACCGGGATCACCGATATGCATCCCGAGCTCGTTCGGGTCCTCGGTCGTCTGAAGTTCAGGACCTCCTACGGTCAGAACGTCTTGAAGCATGTGGTCGAAGCTGCCCACATCGCCGGGATGATCGCGGCCGAGATCGGTTTCCAAGACGTCCAGCTGGCGAAGCGGTGCACCTTGCTCCACGACATCGGCAAGGCGGTGACCCACGAGGTTGAGGGCAGCCATGCCCTCATCGGCGCGGAGATCGCCCGGCGGTTGAAGGAATCGCCTGCCGTCTGTCACGCGATCGAGGCGCATCACGGTGAGGTCGAGCAGCGCACGATCGAGGCCGTGATCACCCAGACCGCCGACGCCATCTCCGGCGCACGCCCGGGGGCTCGCCGCGAGACCTTGGAGACCTACGTCAAGCGCTTGGAGCGTCTCGAGGAGATCGCCAACGAGTTCGACGGCGTCGAGAAGGTCTACGCCATGCAGGCCGGCCGCGAGGTCCGCGTCATGGTGAAGCCCGAGGATGTCGACGACCTAAGGGCGGAAGTGATCGCCCGGGACATAGCGAAGAAGGTCGAAGAGGAGCTCCAGTACCCCGGCCAGATCCGCATCACGGTCATCCGAGAGACAAGGTCCTCCGCCTACGCCAAATAACTAACCGCCGATCGAAACGCCGAGTGTGAATATGGGTGCGTATTGCGCACTCGTTTTCACACTCGGCTGATCGCCGGGTTCAGTCTCCGGCGATGAAGTAGACCCAATCGCCATCTTCGAGGATCCCAACGCGGAACCCGTAGTAGATGTCACCCGTACGCATCTGATCGATCTGTTCATCGGTGTAAAGACCTTTCAAGTCATCCCAGTCCTTAGCGGTTCGTGCGCTGCAGTGAACGCGGGGCCATACGAAGTAGACCTTTCCGTCGGGTCCCGTTTCCTTACAGTGGGGGAGTCGGAGCACCGACACCAGGTAACGCATGTACTCGGAGGTGGGCTTTTCCTTGTTCGCGGCCTCGGTCTCTCGAGCCTGCCAGAATCTCGCGGGAGTGCCGTCGACCCCATAGCTGTAGCTGAACCCGGGGTCTCCTTCGAGGGCTAGCTCCTCTAGGAACCCGTAATCGCAGTCGACGGCACTGGCGAGGATCATGTAGCGCGTTTGGGCAACGATCGAAGGGAGTCCCGACTGACCGTCCTCGTCCGAAGCGGGGGCCATACCGCTTGCCGAGCAGGTCGGGTCGATCGGTGCACTCTCCATCGGGCTCGCGCTGCCGTCGGGCGTGGGGGTTTCCTCAACGCCGCCGCTACCGGCGGGACCTATCCGTGGCGGCGTAGGGCCGTTGTCCATGTTGATGACTGCGTAGGCGCCGATCCCAAGGATCGATATCGCCGCCACCGTTGCGAACGCTGCGAACCTCATCCTCTGTCTCCTTGCTGTCGTGATCGTGGTGTTCCAGTCGATCCGTTCACCCGGAACGGATGCATCTGCTTTCCGGAACCGCTCTTTCAACCTGTCTTCGAAGCTCATGAGTCCTCGCCTCCCGCCCCTTCGAGCTCGCGTCGCAAGCGCGCGAGTCCTCTGTGGATGTCGGACTTGATGGTTCCTGCAGGCCTATCGAGGGTTCGCGCGATGTCAGCTTCGGACATGTCCTCGTAGAACCGGAGAACGACAGCGGCTCGACGCATCGGTGGGAGGACCTCGAGCGCTTTAGAGACGCGAAGCCACTCGTCAACGCGCTCGCTGTGATTGACGGTGGGCTGATCGGTGGCCCGGTCGTGCTTGCGGCGGACCAGCACCTTGCGATGCTCGCTGCGGACGAGGTTCACGAGGATGCGCCTCGCATAGGGACCCGCTTCGTCGCCCTCGATCCGCTTCCAGTGCCTGTAGGTCCGGACCAGGGCCTCTTGCGCCAGGTCTGCCGCCTGGTGTGAATCCCCGGTCAAGAACGTCGCGAAGCGCCGCAGCGGCTCCGCTTCTGCCGCGAAGAAGTCGCGGAACTCCTCATCTCGCTCTGAGGTCAGGCGACGCTCCTTGGTCGAGACCAGCTCCTGGATAGGCATCATCGCCCTGAAAGACGCCCTGCCCTTTGATCTGGTTGCACCGGCCTTAGGCTCGGTGGATGGGACAAGGCACATACTTCATCACCACCTACGGGTGCCAGATGAACGAGCACGACTCGGAGCGCCTGGCGGGGATGCTCGAAGCCGAGGGCTATTCGAAGGCAGACGCACCCGACGATGCGGCGGTCGTGCTCTTCAACACGTGCTGCATCCGGGAGAAGGCCGATACCCGCCTCTACGGCCAGCTCGGCCATATCAAGGCGATCAAGGACACCCGACCCGACATGAAGATCGTCGTCGGCGGTTGCCTCGCCCAGAAGGACCAGGCCCTCATCCAGCAGAAGGCTCCCTACGTCGATGTGGTGTTGGGAACCCACAACCTGGCGAGTCTCCCGCGGTTGCTACGCGAGTCCGCGACGGGCCCGAGCTTCGAGATCCTCGAACAGACCGAGGTCTTCCCATCGGCCCTGCCGGCGCGCCGTTCCTCGCCATGGCACGCGTGGGTATCGATCTCGATCGGGTGCAACAACTCGTGCACGTTCTGCATCGTGCCGGCGGTCCGCGGCAGAGAGGTCTCTCGGCGCGTGGGAGACATCGCCAGTGAGGTCCAGATGCTCGTTGACGATGGAGTGGTCGAAGTGACCTTGCTGGGTCAGAACGTGAACTCGTATGGGCGCGATCTGGACGGCACGCCCTTGTTCGCCACCCTCCTCCGCACCCTGGACGAGATCGAAGGTCTCAAGCGCGTCAGGTTCACGAGTCCCCACCCGAAGGACTTCAAAGCCGACACGGTTTCGGCCATGGCCGATTGCAGAACCGTCTGCGAGCACATCCATCTGCCGGTGCAGGCAGGTTCGGATGCGGTGCTGAAGCGCATGAAGCGCGCCTACTCGCGCCAGAAGTATCTCGACAAAGTGGAGATGGTCCGGGCAGCCATCCCGGATGTCGCCATCACGACCGACATCATCGTGGGATTCCCGGGCGAGACCGAGGATGAGTTCGCCGACACCTTGTCTCTCGTCGCCGAGGCCCGCTACGACGCGGCATTCACGTTCCAATACTCGTCTCGTCCTATGACCGAGGCGGCCGACCTTCCCGATCACCTTCCCAAGGAAGTCGTGCAAGAGAGATTCGACCGCCTTGTGGACCTGCAGACCGGGATCTCCCACGAGCAGAACATCAAGCTCATCGGCTCCACTCAGCAGGTGCTTGTGGAAGGACCTTCTAAGAAAGACACGGGCAAACTGACCGGCCGAACGAGGACGAACAAGCTCGTTCACTTCGATGACACCGGCGCCGCCGCGGGCACCTTCGCTACCGTGCAGATCGATGCGGCGCATCCCCACTTCCTCGAAGGGCGGCCGACGCACACAGACGCCGTTGCGCGTCGATCGGGCCGGCTCGTGCTACCGATGGCTACGACGACAACGGGGTGCAGCTCCTGCGCGTGAGAGGCGCGCTCGTTCCCCACGCCCCGCTGTTGCTTCCGGAGATCACCTCATCAGGCGACGCTCTGCGCGATGTCTGGGACGGAATGAGCCGCGTGCGGCTGGATCAGGGGTCACCCGTGATCGTGCTGACCCCCCACGCAACAGCGGTAGGCGTTTACGAAGAGGCACGCGGGTCGCTCGCCTCCTTCGGGGCGCCAGACATCGCCGGTGCCTTCCCTACTGGGACGGACGCGATCGCGCTTGAACGCCTCGACGGACCCTTGGATCACGGAGGCCTGGTACCCCTCATGTTGCTCGATGTGAAGAGCGAGGTGACGGTCATCGGGTTGCCGGAGACAGCGAACGTCACGGAGACGGCCGAGGTCGTCGGCACGGTGAGGGAGCTGGCAGGTCAGAGTGGTGCATCGGTGCTCGTTAGCGCGCACACGTCGGCGTGCCTGACAGAACGGGCTCCGCTTCCTTACTCATTCGATGCCGTGCGCCTGGAATCCAACTTCATCACCGACATCGAGCGGGATTGTTCGGTCGCCAGCGATCTGGCGGATGGATTGGCCACTGTGGGCGGTTCGTGTAGCCCGTCGACCTTGCGTGCCTTCGGCATGCTCTTCGCGGGAACGGAGGGGACCGTGTTGGCCTACGGAGCGCCGTTCGGCGTGGGTTACCCGGTCGTCACAGCCGAGGTGGACGTCTAGTGCGCGTTGCGGCCCTCGTCGGGCCCACGGCGGTAGGCAAGACCGAGCTATCGGTAGCGCTGGCCGATCGCCTCGACGCGGAGATCGTTTCGATCGACTCGATGCAGATCTATGAGGGGATGGATATCGGGACGGCCAAAGCGTCGAGCGATCAACGGGAGCGGGTTCCACACCATCTCTTAGACATCCGGCTGCCGGGCTACGAGATCACGGTTGCCGAGTTCCAGACGCTGGCGCGAGCGGCCATGGAGAGGATCCACTCGAGGTTCCGGATGCCATTGCTCGTCGGCGGCTCGGGGCTGTACTTCCGTGCGGTCGTCGACAACCTCGAGATCCCGGCCCGCTCGCAGGAGGTGCGTGATGAGCTCGAAGCTCGTGTCGATGAGGAAGGGCCGGAAGCGCTGCACGAGCGCCTCGTTGAGCTCGACCCTAAGGCAGCCGCTCGGATCGAACCGGGGAACGCGCGCCGGACGATCAGAGCCCTCGAGGTGATCGAGCTGACCGGCAAGCCCTTCTCGGACAACGATTCGTGGGATCGCTACGAGTCCATCTATGACCTGCAGGTCGCGGGACTGACCCGCGACCGGGCCGATCTGTATGCGCGTATCGAGCGGCGCGTGGATCGGATGCTTGAAGCCGGTCTCGTCGAGGAGGTTCGGAGGTTGGAACCACACATGAGTCGAACCGCGCGGCAGGCTCTGGGCTATCGGCAGGTGCTGGAGTCAGCGCCCGAGACCCTGCGCGACGACATCGTGCGAGCGACGAAACGGTTCGCGCGGCGCCAGGAATCCTGGTTCAGGTCGGATCCCCGCATCCGGTGGTTCGATGCCGGGGATCCCGACGTCGAGAAGATCGCGGACTACCTAGAAGGGTGACGACGCCTTCTTGAGGGGGCAGAGGTAACCGAACGCCTTCGACATCGGTAGCGGGTTGCTGATCGGCACGATAGGCGCACGCACCGAAACGGTGTCGTGGCTGCCACCGAACTTGACGATGTCGATGCCGCGCGTGAAGTCGGCGATGAAGACGTACCCGTTATGGAAGTAGGGGGCCCATACGTTCGCGTCGTCGGGACGGTAGTAACCGATCTGGCGGATGTTGCGTGGGTTCGAGACATCGAGGAAGCGCGTGCCTTGCTCGTAGAAGGCGTAGGCGAGCACTCCGTCCCCGCGATCGCTTAGGTAATGGGCGGAAGCGCAGCCGCTGGACCCATCCTGGCCCTCCGGGGTCCAGGTATCGAGCACCTTCATGCGGAACTTCGTTTGCTCGATGTTGCGCCAACCCTCGCCGTTGTACGAACCCTTGAGGTCGTAGATCGAGAAGCGGCCGGCCGTGGCGCAATCTGATACGACGTTCTCCTCGGTCGCATAGAGGACATCGCCCTTACGCCCGTCCACCTTCGTGTTGACGTTGCGCCACGCGTTGTGCATGAAGCGTGACGGTGTCGCGCTATCTGGAGTGCCGCCCCCCGCGAAGGGGATCGGCTTGCAGCCAGTTGCGGTCTCGATCTTGCCGGACAGCGGGTTGCGATGCTTGCCTTCGGTCCAGTACCCGCGCACGCCGCCAGCGCCAGACACCCATGCGACACCAGCAGCATCGACCTGGACGTCGTGCGCGTAATCCGTCACGCCGTCGTTGCGACCTGTGTCGATCGGGTCGGGGCAAGGGATCGGGTTCGTCGGGTTGGTGACGTCGGTCGCATAAACGGGGCGACCTACGAAATCGGGTTGGGTCTGGGCGTTCGCGTACGGTCCGGCGCTCCATACGAAGTCACACCGGTTGACGCAGGTTGTGGTGTGACCGGCGGGAACCGTGAAGAACCCGACCTGGGTGATCGCGGCAGCGTTGGAGATGTCAAGGATGTGAACGGCTCCGTAGGGAAAAGTGGCGCCGGAGCTCGCAGGTGACGTGAAACCGCGCGGGTCGCGGCTGATGAATAGCAGCTTGCGCTCGACATCGATGTCGACATCTTCGTTCTCCCAGATGTACATCGGGAAGGCGCTCAGCAAGAGGGGGGCAGATGGGTCCGTCACGTCGTACGCGTAGACCCCGTGGGCTGTGGACACGTACATGCGGTCGTCGAGGAAGTTGATCGAGATCGCAGCCTTCATCTCGGGGATGTTCGCGATGAACTCAACGTTGTCGGAGATGTCACCCGCAGGAGGAGCGGCGATCGTCGCCGAGGCGCCCTGAGGCAGGCCGACGAGGCCAACGATGATGGCGAGGATCAACCCCCTGATCTTCATGCCTAGAAGGTTCGAGATTCCCCGAGGGAGTCCTGCGGGGGCCGGGAGGGTTCCGGCCCCCTTTCGCGTTACCGTTAGAGACATGAGATTCGCTAAATGGCATGGGATCGGCAACGACTTCGTGATGCTTGCCGATCCAGAAGACGTTTTGTCCCTATCGCCCGAGTCTGTGCGGTACCTCTGCGACCGTCGCACCGGTATCGGAGGAGACGGCGTGATCCGTATCGCTCCGGGCACCGATGGGACGGACCTCTTCATGGACTACCTGAACTCTGACGGATCGATCGGGGAGATGTGCGGTAACGGCATCCGATGCCTGGCCTTGTATGCCCGCCAGGAGGGTCTGACCGACAAAGACACCCTGAAGGTCGGGACGAGGGCGGGTACCAAGCAGGTCTGGGTAGATGGCGATCGCGTGCGGGTGGATATGGATCCGCCGATCTTCGACCCGCCGAAGGTGCCGGTGATCTGGTCCGGCCCGGAGGCCCTCCACGCGAAGGTCACCCTGGAGGACCGCACCCTCGAGGCAGCTTGTCTCGGCATGGGTAACCCTCACGCGGTGCTGTTCGTGGATGAGCCGAACCAGGTCGATATCCAGCACCTCGGGCCCCGAATCGAATGGAACCCGATCTTTCCGAACGGCACGAACACGGAGTTCATCAAGGTCGAGTCCCCAACGCGCGTTCGGATGCGTGTCTGGGAGAGGGGCAGCGGCGAGACCCTTGCATGTGGAACCGGCGCGGCTGCGGTGGCAGTCGTCGCGCGGTTGCTCGGTGGCGCCGATGAAGAGATGACCGTCGGCCTTCCCGGTGGCGAACTGCACCTCGAGTGGGCCGGATCGCTGAACGATGAGAAGAGCGTGTTCATGACCGGACCTGCGGTTCAGGTTTTCTCTGGAGAGGTGGATGTCCCTTCGTGAGAACAGCCAAAAGGATCGAGAAGCTTCCGCCGTACCTGTTCGCCGAGATAGATCGCAAGGTTGCCGAAGCGAAAGCCCGCGGCGCCGACATCATCAGCTTTGGAGTAGGCGATCCCGACCTACCTTCCCCCCCGCATGTGATCGAAGCTCTACAGAAGGGCGCAGCCGATCCCGCAACACACAGGTATCCCTCCTACACGGGCATGCCCGAGTTCCGCGAGTCGATCGCGACCTGGTATCGCTCCCGCTTCGGGGTAACCCTGGACGCTACGGACGAGGTTCAACCTCTGGTCGGTTCCAAAGAGGGGATATTCCATCTGCCGATCGCGTTCATCGATCCCGGAGATGTCGCGCTGATCCCCGATCCCGGTTATCCGGTATACGAGACCGGAACCATCCTCGCCGGCGGAGAAGCCGTCTTGCTACCTCTGACGGAGGAGAACGACTTTCGCCCCGATCTATCGGGGCTTTCTGCCGACGTTCTCGCTCGTGCCCGTGTGTTGTGGCTCAACTATCCATCGAACCCAACCGCCGCCTGCGTGGACAAGGAGTTCTTCGCCTCGGCTGTTGCGTTCTGCAAGGAGAACGATCTCTTGTTGGCCCACGATGCCGCCTATACCGAGATCACGTTCGATGGATATGTGGCACCCAGCGTCCTCGAGGTAGAGGGGGCGATGGATTGCGCGATCGAGTTCCACTCGCTGTCGAAGACCTACAACATGA
>JAXDJQ010000096.1:0-11007 GCA_034667565.1 Actinomycetota bacterium | reverse complement strand
GACGTCGCCGGAGGACGTCGACAACATCGTCGACAAGGCTCTTGGCGTCGATGATCGTCCCTGCGTCATCGATTTCAGGGTCGACCAGGGTGAGATGTGCTTCCCGATGATCCCTGCCGGGGCGTCGAACGACGACATCATCGTCGGTCCGAACGGCGAGCGACCGAGGGCGGCGAATTTCGTCGAGGACGGCTCGGACTTCGCGTTCGGCGGGATGGGACGGGTCGGATGACCGATGAGATGAACAGTCGGACGAACACCCACATCCTCTCGGTCCTCGTCGAGAACAAGCCGGGCGTGCTGGCGCGTATCTCGGGGTTGTTCGCGCGGCGTGGCTTCAACATCGATTCTCTCGCGGTCGGTGAGACGGAAGACGCGAGCGTGTCGCGCATGACGATCGTGTGCTCTGCCGACGGCAAGCCCCTCGAGCAGATCACGAAGCAGCTGCACAAGTTGATCCACGTGTTGAAGATCGCCGAGCTCCCGCACGACGACTGCGTCGAGCGAGAGCTTGCGATGATCAAGGTCGGGGTTGGAGCGGGGCAGAGGGCAGAGGTCCTCGAGGTCGCCGAGATCTTTCGCGCCAAGGTCTCCGACGTCGATCCGGATGCACTGACGATCGAAGTGACCGGTGCTCCCGAGAAGATCCTTGCCCTCGAGGAGCTGTTACGTCCGTACGGCATCGTCGAGATGGCCCGCACCGGGCGCATCGCTCTTGCCCGCGGCTCGGCGGGACTCAAACCACCCGTGCTCGTGCCCATCCCGATCGCATCCGCTTCCTAGGAGGAACCCGTGCCCAAGATCTATTACGACTCCGATTCATCGTTCGGCCCCCTCGAGAACAAGCGCATCGCCGTTCTCGGATACGGCTCCCAGGGCCGGGCTCATGCTCTGAATCTCAAGGATTCCGGTCTCGATGTTGTCGTGGGGCTGCGCAAGGACTCGGCGACGTGGGAGCGCGCGGAGGCCGACGGCGTTGCCGTCGCGAGCCTCAACGAAGCCGTTGCCGACGCGCATCTCGTCGTGATGCTCGTCCCGGATCAGCATCAGGCAACGGTCTATCGCGAATCCGTCGAGCCGAACCTCCGTCCGGGGGCCGCGTTGCTGTTCGCGCACGGCTTCAACATCCACTTCGGCCAGATCCGCCCGTCGCCCGACAACGACGTGATCATGATCGCTCCGAAGGCGCCGGGGCCTCTCGTTCGTAGAACGTACGAGGGGGGCAGCGGAACCCCCGGGCTCCTCGCGATCCACCAGGACGCGACCGGCGATGCCGAAGCTCTTGCCCTCGCATATGCGAAGGGGATCGGCTGCACGCGCGCCGGGGTCATCGCAACGACCTTCGCCGAGGAGACCGAGACCGATCTCTTCGGCGAGCAAGCAGTCCTGTGTGGCGGTGTGTCGCGGCTGATCCAGGCCGGTTGGGAGACCTTGGTCGATGCCGGCTACCAGCCCGAGATCGCGTATTTCGAGTGTCTCCATGAGCTGAAGCTGATCGTTGACCTCCTCTATGAGGGTGGCTTCAATGGGATGCGCACCGCGATCTCTGACACGGCCGAATACGGAGACCTCACCCGCGGAACGACCGTCATCGATGCCGATACGGAGGCCCGGATGCGTCTGATCCTCGATGACATCCGTTCCGGCAAGTTCGCGCGCGAATGGGTGCTCGAAAGCAAGGCGGGAACGCCGGTGCTCGACGCGAAACGACGCGCCCAAGCCGAACACCCGATCGAGGAGGTAGGGGCTCGGCTGCGCCAGATGATGTCGTGGCTCTAGATCCCGTACGCATCTTCGACACGACCCTGCGCGACGGCGAGCAATCGCCGGGGATCTCTCTGAACCTCAAAGAGAAGGTCGAGATCGCGGAGCAGCTCGCGCGTCTCGGCGTCGATGTGATCGAGGCGGGCTTCCCCGTCTCGTCGGAGGGGGAGTGGGCCGCCGTCCGTGCGATCGCGTCGACCGTCCAGGGTCCGGTGATCACGGCGCTTGCGAGAACCGATGCCGATGACATCGACCGGGCCCTCGACGCGATCGCGCCGGCAGCGAAACCTCGGATCCATACGTTCATCGCGACGAGCGAGATCCACATGACCGCGAAGCTGCGGATGACCCCCGACGAGGTGGTGGACGCTGCGGCGGGTGCCGTCGCCCGTGCCAGGGCTTCGGTGCCGGAGGTCGAGTTCTCCTGTGAGGACGCCACGAGGTCCGATCCGCAGTTCCTCGCTCGGGTCTTCACGGCGGCGACGGCCGCGGGCGCGACGACCCTGAACCTGCCCGACACGGTCGGTTATGCCTTGCCTGAGGAGTTCGGAGCGCTACTCAGCTACCTGATCGACGAGGTCCCGGGCGACGTCGTCTGGAGCGTTCACACCCACGACGACCTTGGACTCGCGGTCGCGAACGCTCTCGCGGGGATCGAAGCCGGTGCCCGGCAGGTCGAGGTCGCGGTGAACGGGATCGGAGAACGCGCGGGCAACTGCTCGCTTGAAGAGATCGTGATGGCCTTGCGCACCCGCACCGCGGCGAGGGGTATCGACACGCTGATCGAATCGAAGGAGATCGCCCGGACCTCGCGTCTCGTCTCGATGCTGACCGGTTACCCGGTGCCCCCGAACAAGGCGATCGTCGGAGCGAACGCGTTCGCGCACGAGGCCGGGATCCATCAGCACGGTGTCATGGTGGACCGGACCACCTACGAGATCATCGACCCGATCGACGTGGGCCTGGAAGGATCGCGCCTGGTACTCGGCAAGCACTCGGGTCGGCATGCATTCTTCAAAGCACTCGAGGAGCTCGGATTCAACCTCACCCGCGAGGAGTCCGAGCGTGCATTCACTCGTTTCAAGTCACTGGCCGACCGGAAGATCCGCATCACCGACGTCGATCTCGAGGCCATCGTGGTCGATGAGCTCGGCGCCGAGGATGAAGCGTTCGAGCTGATTTCGATCCAGGTAGCAGGAGGGACGCACCTTTCGCCGACCGCGACGGTTCGTCTCAAGCACGGTGACGAGGTCGTGGACGAGTCGGCCATCGGCGACGGGATGATCGATGCGGCTTGCGGCGCGATCCAACGAGCTACGGGAGTCGAAGCGCGCCTCGAGTCGTTCCAGGTATCCAGCGTTACGGGCGGTATCGATGCCCTCGGGGACGTGACGATCGTCCTTGCACTTGGAGATGGCGAGCCCGAGACGCCGATCAGGCACGCGACGGGTCGCGGCGTGTCGACCGACGTCGTCGAAGCTTCCGCCCGCGCCTATCTATCGGCGATCAACCGCTTGGTCGCTCTGACCAAGCGGGATCGGGTGGGCGTCTAGTGCCTCAGACGATCACCGAGAAGATCCTCGCGGCTCATGCCGGCAAGGACTCGGTCACGCCGGGAGAGATCGTCACCTGCAAGGTCGATCTCGCGATGGCGAACGACGTGACCGCGCCGACCGCAGCCTCTGCGTTCGCGAAGATGGGTGCGCCGACCGTATGGGACCGTCACAAGATCGCCCTCGTCGCGTCTCATTTCGCGCCCGCAAAGGACATCGCCTCGGCGAAGCTCATGTCGCGCATGCGGGCGTTCGCGATCGAGCACGACATCGAGCACTACTTCGAGATCGGCCGCGGCGGGATAGAGCACATCCTGTTGCCGGAGGAAGCCCTCGTGCTACCGGGCCAGGTCGTGATCGGTGCCGACTCCCATTCCTGTACCTACGGCGCGCTCGGCTGTTTCTCAACCGGGGTCGGCTCGACCGATCTCGCGGCGGTGTGGGCCTTGGGCGAGATCTGGTTGCGGGTTCCGGAGTCGATCAAGATCGTTTACACCGGGCACATGCGCCCGTGGGTCATGGGCAAGGACCTGATCCTGTCGGTGATCGCTCGCATCGGGGACGATGGCGCGCGCTACATGGCTATGGAGCACACCGGCGAGACCATCGCCGAGCTCTCGATGGATTCACGCTTAACGCTGACGAACATGGCGATCGAGGCCGGTGCGAAGTCGGGGATCGTGCCGCCGGATGCGCGGACCCTTGGCTACGTTGCGGAGAGGCAGCTCGATACGGGCCGCGAGGGTCCTTTCGACGTTTATCTGTCGGACCCCGACGCCGAGTACGCGCAGGTCGTGGACATCGACGTGAACGAGATCGAACCGATGGTGGCTCGGCCCTCGCTTCCATCTCGGGCCGTTCCCGTTTCTCAGATCGCGCCGGTGAAAGTGGATCAGGTGTTCATCGGGTCATGCACGAACGCCCGTATCGAGGATCTCCGCATCGCGGCGCACGTCCTCGGCGATCACAGGGTGGCCGACGGTGTGCGTTTGATGGTCATCCCTGCGACTCAACGGGTCTGGAGGCAGGCGAACGAAGAGGGCTTGCTGGATCTGTTCGCGGCTGCTGGAGCTAGCGTCTCTACGCCCACCTGCGGCGCTTGTTTGGGCGCTCACATGGGAGTGCTCGGACCCGATGAGGTGTGCGTGTCCACCTCCAACCGCAATTACGTCGGGCGCATGGGGGATCCCACTGCGCAGGTCTATCTCGCGAATCCGGCCGTGGCGATGGCAGCGGCCGTTGCGGGCGAGGTCGTGCATCCCGCGAGTGTCAGATCAGAGGCACCGGCCCGAGAGGAGGCCCTCGTTGGCTAGAGCGTTCCGGTACGGAGACCATGTCGACACCGACGTCATCATCCCGGCTCGCTATCTGACGACGGACGACGCCGAGACCTTGGCTGCGCACGCGATGGAGGATCTCGACCCCGCTTTCACGACCGATGTTCGTCTTGGAGACATCGTCTTCGCGGGAGACAACTTCGGCTGCGGTTCGAGCCGCGAGCATGCGCCGATCGCCCTCAAGGCTGCCGGCGTCAGCGCAGTGGTGGCGAATTCGTTCGCCCGCATCTTCTTTCGGAACGCGATCAATACGGGCTTGCCCGTCCTTGTCAGTCCCGAAGCCGTCGAGGTGACGGAAGCAGGTGACAGGGTCGAGGTGGACGCCGCCTCGGGCCTCATCACGAATCTAACGAAGGGTCTTTCCTTCACGGCCGAAGCGTTGCCTCCGTTCATCGTTCAGATCGTCGAGGCCGGCGGGCTCGTGCCGTGGGTGTCGCAGAGGTTGGCTTCGTGACCGCGCGGGTGGCGGTCCTTCCGGGAGACGGGATCGGTCCCGAGGTGCTTGAAGCAGCTCTCGAGAAGATCGATCACGGCTTGGATCTCACGTTCATCGATGCGGGGGCCGAGCGCTACCTCGCAACCGGTGAGCTGATAACCCCTGGTGAGATTGCGACGATCGCCGAGTCGGATGCCTTGTTGTTCGGTGCGGTGGGCGACCCCCGGGTCCCCGATGGGGTTCTCGAGCGCGGCATCCTTCTGCGCTTGCGCAAGGAGCTCGATCTGTACGTGAACCTCCGGCCGTTCCCCGAGCTCGGGATCGTCTTCGTGCGCGAGAACACCGAAGGTCTCTATGCGGGCTTCGGATGGCGGGCCGAGGATTCGGCCGCCGAGGTGAACGTCAACACGGAGGCTGCCATCGCTCGATGCGTTCGGTACGCGTTCGAGCTTGCACATTCTCGTTCGAGACGACTGTGTTGGGTGCACAAGACGAACGTCTTGACGTTCTCGGGCAGCTTGTGGCGAGAGGTTGTCGCCGCCGTTGCGGAGGACTACCCGGACGTCACGGTCTCCTACGAGCACGTGGATGCGGCGGCCTTTCACCTCGTGACCGACAGGGACCGGTTCGACGTGATCGTCACCGACAACTTGTTCGGCGACATCCTTTCCGACCTGGCCGCGGGCCTCGCTGGGGGTCTCGGATCGGCAGCGAGTGCGAACCTCCATCCGAACCCTGGGACCCGTCCCGGCCGGTGTGTCGGATTGTTCGAACCGATCCACGGGTCGGCCCCCGACATCGCGGGTACCTCTACGGCGGACCCGACCGCTGCGATCCGCGCTCTGGGGATGTTGCTCGAGGCCGTAGGGAAGAAGGAGCTGACAACCGCATGAGCGTGGGCGATCCGTACTTCCTATCGCGCGGGTTCACGGTCACGACCGAATGCTGGGGGCCGGGCCGTTCGTCCGCGAGCGCGTTGCTCGAGATGCAGATCGGCGATCGCTTGGTCAAACGACGCGCCGACGGCGCAGGTCCCGTGCATGCTCTCGACAATGCCCTGCGCCGGTGCCTCGAGCGTGACTATCCCGAGCTCGTCGATGTTCGACTATCTGACTATCGCGTGAGCGTCGTCGACGCAGAGATGGGCACGGCGGCTCAGGTGTGCGTGCTTATCCGCGCGACGAACGGAGAAGAGTCGTGGGATGCTGGTTGCGTGTCCGACAACATCATCGATGCCTCGTTCGAAGCCCTGTGCGCGACGTTCGTACTCGGGATCATGCGCGCCCGCGAGTCCGCGGTAGCAACGGCTGGATGAGCGATCGCATCGTTGCCTACCAAGGTGAGGCGGGGGCGTACTCCGAGGAGGGCGTCATCGGCCTGTTCGGGGAAACGGAACGCAATCCTCATCCGACGATCCGCAAGGTCTTCGAGGCGGTCGAGGTTGGTCGCGCCGATTTCGGCTTAGTGCCGATGGATAACTCCCAAGCCGGAAGCATCAACGAGACCTATGACCTGTTCCTGAAGCACGGTCTCCATCTCGTGGGCGAGACGGTCGTACGGGTGGACCACTGCCTGATGGCCCTGCCGGGCACCGCGATCGATGACCTCGAGGAAGTGATCTCTCATCCTCAGGCGATCGCACAGTCCGAAGAGTTCCTTTCCGCGCTGTCGGCGAAGGTGCGACCGGAGTACGACACCGCGGGGGCCGCCAAGCGGATCCTCGAGGAGAAGCTGGAGCACACGGGGGCGATCGCTTCTCGTCGCGCTGCCGAGCTGTACGGCCTAGAGCTCTTGGCCGAGAAGATCCAGACCTACCCCGATAACTACACCCGCTTCGGTGCCTTGTCGCGCGATCCGAATCCCCTTGGAGAGCCGGACAAGACATCGATCGTGTTCGGCGTGGGCCATGTGTCTGGTTCGCTCTATCGCTGCCTCGGTGCTTTCGCGGAGCGCCATCTGAGCTTGTCGAAGCTCGAGTCGCGGCCCCGGGGCGGGCGGCCATGGGAGTACGTGTTCTATGCCGACGTCGAGGCGCCTTCCGACGCGGCACCGATGATCGAAGCCTTGGCGGAGGTCAGCGAACACGCCACCTTCACCCGCGTGCTGGGGAGTTACGCCGCAGGACTCAAACGCTAGGGCTCTAGATCGTGTCGGGCGGACAGTTCGCCGGTCGCGACTGACCTCGTGGGTCGACGTTTCCACCGAACCCAACCTCGATCTTGCACCGGTCCCACGGGCTCAAACCGCGTCCCGCTTCAAGCAACGTAACCTCCGAACCCTCGACCTTGAAGTACGTGTAGCCGACATTGTCCTGTTCGTTGGACTCGAAGACGCCTTCGCGCGGGTCGGCCCACATCCGGATCATGTAATAGCCGTCCTCGTTCAGTCCGAAGTCGATGTAGTTGCCGGGGCGGTCCCACTCGTAGATGTCCGACCACCCTGCGAGCAATCCGAATCCCGATTTCGTCCACGTTGGGTAGAAGTGCTCCCAGTCGCGCAATAGCTCGTCCCGGTGTGCGAATCCCTTGAAGTGCTTGGGTCCGGATGGCTCAAGCGTGCCGTGCTTCCTGTCCTTCACTGCGTAGAGCTGCAGGGCAACGGCATCGTGATGGTGGTAGTGCGCGTGCGTCTTGTGATAGCGCGCGATACCGATCTCGCGCTGGTATGACGACTCGTCGGCGCGGTAGATCGTCTGAAACAGGATGTGATCTTGGTAGGCGGGTCCCTCGTCGTGGAGCTCGAGGGGGCCAAGACCCGTGTTGCGGATGCCGAACGCGAAACGCAAACAGCGCACGGCCTGGTCTTCGACGACTTCCTCGGGGTGACATGCGTGTCGGCCTGCAACGTCGACTCCGATCTGGCGGTCGGCGGTCGTCCCGTTCGTCACCGGCATCAGGAACGATGCGGCGTGTGGGGGCAGGACCTGGAGGTTCGGGAAGACCGGAGCTTTCCCGTGGCCGATCGAGGGTGCTTGCGCTTCGAGCTTGGCGCGTAGGCGGAACCCGGACTCGGCGACCTCGGTAGCGACGACCTCGACCTTCCACGTGCCGGTCTCTGCGCTCTCTCGGAGGTACTCGGCCGAATAGAGCCCCGCGCCGGGGCCGAGGCTCGCGGCGGTGTCTCCGTCGGGATCGATGATCCGGACCTGGAAGTTGTCCTCGACGTCGGGGTGGTCGAACCCGATCCGTAAGCGATAAGCCCGCTCCGTCACAGCGATCTCGTAGGTCCAACTGTCGCCCGAGCTCTGTTCAATGAAGGGCCCGCTCCAGAACGCGGACTCACCGGCTGCCAGCCGGACCTCGGGCTGGTTCGCGGCGAGGGCAGGGAGCGGGATGAGCGCGACGAGACAGACCACGAGGAGGCGGCGCATGGGGGAGAGATACGGCGTCCGGGGGCCGAACCCCTGCCGGGCCGGGCGTGGGCCGCGGGCCAAGGGGCCCAAGAAAAGTCTTGAGATTTGCTGGGACTAGCTGCGGTTCTTTAGAAGAACCCCGTTCCCTAGAAGAGCCTGCGCGCCTCTATGACGATTGCATAGAGCATCAGTCCTGCCAAGAACGCAGCCATCGCATAACGCCAGGTCCTAACGCGAGGCTCCGCCTCACTGTCGGGCAACGCGAAGTCACCGCCGGTCGCTTGTTTGATGAGATCCAGCGCCTCGTCCTCATCTTGGACCCGCACGAGGACCCGCCCCGCCCCCAGTTGACCAACGTTCACGGGATAACCCCCGGTGCCTGCACTGCTGTTGACGGCCGGGATGCCGTTGCCCTCGAGCATCGCCCGGATCATCTCCGAGTCCATGCGGTTAGAGGCGTAGACACAGACGAGATCGTCGAGGGGATCGTGCCGGGGCTCACGGACCTCAGGGGCCTCCGGTAGTAGTTCGGACACCAGCTCGGCATTGCAATCGGGGCACTGAGTGAATCCGGGGCGGTACTCGGACCTACACACGGGGCAATACATAGGGGCACAGTAATCTGGGCCCTCTTTCTTATACGGACTCGATGAGGAGGCCCATCCATGGCTCAGACCGAGCTGCTGCCCGAGGTGATTAAGTTCATCGAAGCCCCGAAGATGACGATCGACGGGAAGTCGGTGGATGCGACCTCGGGCGACTCTTTCGAGGTGTTCGACCCCTCCACGGGCCAGGTGCTGACGGAGGTCCCGAGAGCGGGGATCCCGGACGTCGACGCGGCCGTAGCTGCGGCTCGGCGGGCTGTCGATGATCGGCGCTGGTCGGGGATCCGCCCCGGGAAGCGGTCGGACATCCTCAACAAGGTCGCCGAGCTCATCAAGAAGAACTCGAACGAGCTGGCGCAGCTGGAATCGATCGACTCGGGCAAGCCCCTGCAGCTCGCGTCGGGGGAGATGTGGGCGGCTGCCGAGTGCTTCAAGTACTTCGCCGGCTGGCCGACGAAGGTCTTCGGCGAGACCAACCCGACCGAGGACAACATGTTCGTCTACACACTGCGCGAGCCGGTCGGCGTTTGCGGCGGGATCATCCCGTGGAACTTCCCCTTGATCATGGCGTCGTGGAAGGTTGCTCCGGCCCTCGCCTTCGGCAACGCGATCATCTTGAAACCCGCCGAGCAGGCTCCCCTGACTGCTCTGCGCCTTGCCGAACTGTGCCTCGAAGCAGGTGTGCCCGATGGAGTTGTGAACGTGCTCAGCGGGTTCGGCGAAGAGGCCGGTGCTGCCCTCGCGCAGCACACCGACGTCGACAAGATCTCGTTCACGGGCTCGACCGAGGTTGGCCGCAAGATCCTTCACGCATCGGAAGGAAACCTGAAGCGCGTCACTCTCGAGCTGGGTGGCAAGTCACCGAACATCGTTCTCGCCGACGCGAACCTCAAGCACGCATCGAAGGGGTCGATGTTCGGCGTCTTCTTGAACACGGGTCAGGCTTGCACCGCTGGCACGCGCATCCTCGTGGAGAAGTCGGTTCACGATGATTTCGTCGACCAACTGATCCAGGCAACCGCCTCCATGAAGGTCGGTCCCGCCCTCGAGGAAGGCACGGGCATGGGCCCGGTCATCTCGAAGGAACAACTCGAGCGCGTCACCGGCTACATCGACATCGGTCGTTCCGAAGGTGCAGAGGTCGCTACGGGTGGGGAGCGTCCGTCCGACCTAGGAGATGGGTACTACGTCCAGCCGACCGTCTTCACCGGTGTCACTAACGACATGCGCATCGCCCAAGAGGAGATCTTCGGTCCCGTGGTTGCCGTGATCCCGGTCGATGACGTCGACGACGCGATCCGGGTAGGGAACGACACGATCTATGGACTCGGATCCGCGGTGTGGACGAACGACATCTCCAAGGCGCACCGGGTTGCCCGGGGCCTCAAGGCCGGGACGGTATGGGTCAACACCTACGGCCTTTACGACCCTTCGGTGAGCTTCGGCGGTTACAAGCAGTCGGGCTTCGGACGCGACCTCGGGCTCCATGCGATGGAAGCGTTCACCGAGACGAAGTCCGTCTGGGTCTCCCTGAGATAATGCGGACAGGCACAGCCTGCCCTGTTGCTAACCCGCTGTCGGCGACCCGACAGGTGGGTTAGTAGGTGGACGACAAGGTTCGGGAGTTCCTAGCCGAGCACCACTCCGCTATCCAGGCAACAACCCGGGCGGACGGCACGCCTCACCAAGCGCGCATCGACGTTGGTCTGGTGAACGGGAAGCTGTGGAGCTCGGCCACTCAAGACAGGGTCCGGACGAAGCATGTCCGCCGTGATCCGAGGTGTTCACTTCTGGTTCTTGGGAAAACCCCCTGGCACTGGCTGGGCCTCGATTGCCGGGTCACCATCCTCGAGGGGGAGGACGCTCCCCAGCTGAACCTGGCACTCTACCGAGAGCTGGCAGGGGAGCCTGACGACCTAGAGGAGTACCTCGCCGCGATGGTGACCGAACGGCGGATCAT
>JAXDJQ010000095.1:0-11874 GCA_034667565.1 Actinomycetota bacterium | reverse complement strand
ATCTCGGACGCATGGGCTAAGCGGATCAGACCGCGCAGATCGTCTGGGTTGCGCGCTTCCTGAGAGCTGCGCAGCACCCATGATTCGAGCTCGTCATGGATAGCGTCGCTCCTCGCCTCCAGATTGGATACCTCTGCTGCTAGGGCCTGGTCGTTGAAGAGAAGTGCGCTGTAGGCGAGCCCGACCGCGACCTCGGCTGAGTTCTTCATCTCGACCAGCAGGTCGACGGCGCGGTCGAGGTCGGTCAGTGCGATCTCGGGTGGGTCGGGAAGCTCGGGCAGGGGAGGAGCCCCCATCAATTCCCGAGCGAGATGAACCCCATCCTCCGGTCCCTTCACCAGCACAGCATCGTTCGATCCGAGGACGAAGTCCGGACCCGGGTCGAGATCCCACTCGCCACCCCGGCGGATCGCTATCACCCACATCCCGATCTCAACGGGCATGGAGAGGTCACGCAGGGAGCGGCCTATAACGGGGGAGTCCTCACGCACTTTGATCCGCGACACGATCTCGTCGGCGTGGCGCAGGTCCCGTCGGAAGTCGTCGAGCACCCCGAGACCGGAGGACACAACACGTGCGATGTCGTCGGCTGCATCGGCGATCTTCTCGACAGCAGAGGCGATCCCCAGCACGTGGGCCATGTGCTCGGCGTCCTCGGGACTGCGCGCCGCGAGGATCGCGATCTTCCTGAGGTCGTGGAGGTGGCCGAACATCCTGTCCTCCAGGCGTCCGACCTCTTTCGCTAGGTCCGCGTCGGAGAAGAAGACGGCTGCATAGGCCAGGTCGACCATGAGCTCGGATGAATCCTTGATCTCGGCTAAGAGACCCTTGACGGTTCTAGGACCGTCGTCTGCGTCCATATGTGCCCTCCTAGGCTACTCCGAAGACCACCAGAGCGATCACTAGACAGATCGCTCCAAGGAGGTCCATGCCGCTCGTAACTAACGGGATCGTCTGGTTGTCGGGGTCGTATCCACCTCGGAAACTGGCGATCGCGGCGTAGTAGCCGATCGCACCGGCAACGATCAAAGCCATCAGGCCCCCGAACATTGCCGCGCCGAGGAAGGTGAGAACGCCGGGATACGGGTCACCGGTTGCTTGCGCCACGAGCAGGCTCGTGACCGCAGACACGGTGTAGATGAAGATGCCAAGCACTGCGACGATCGTTCCATCGAGTAAAGCGGGCGCACCCGGTCGCGCGGTCGGGGACACGGCGCCTAGGTGAAGTTTGGTTCCGAGACGTGCCGCCAAGATCGAACCAAGAGCGCCCGTGTTCTCGAGGAATCCTGGGAGGAAGATCAAGAACGCTGTGTACGTGCTGAAGATCGCGTCGATCCGGCTTTGGACAACCGTTCCGGCTAGAAGATCAAGGACGATCGCGATGCAAAGGATGGGGAAACTCTCACGGATGATGCGGCGCGCAGCATCGCTACCCGTTCGCAATCCGATGATGGCGGCCCCGATCCCAAGGGCGAGCGACGCACCACCGAGCGTAGGGGTCAATCCCCTGATCCCGACGAGGTAGGACGCGAGCAATAGGCAGGGCAGGGTGACGACGTCCCCCATCGCCGTAACGAGGACGGCCCCAACGGAGTCGAGGTCCCATCCGCGTTGGTAGGACTTGATCGACAACCAGATGGTGAACGCGAGAACAAGAGTGGATGACAGCAACCCGCCGACGAGTGCCACCAGCACGAAATCCCACACAGAGATCGTGTGAACCCCGAGCAGCGCCGCGATCCCCCGCGCAAGAAGTCCCATCGTGACGGATGTGCTGACCGTAAGTAGCGCGGTCGCGTAGATGTTTTGGAACAAGGGCTTGTCCCGATCGAACGAGATCTCGAACAGACCCGAGTGGATCGACGTTCCGAGTCGCGCAGAGAGAGCTCCGAAGATGTTGCCGCGCATCCCGATCGAAACCGGGATCAAGATGAAGAACCCCTCAACTTCTTTCAATCGTTCGCTCATGCTTGCAAGGACCAGACCCGCCAGGAGCGACGTCAGAGCTGAGACGAGGTTGGCCGCAAAGCCCTGCCGAACCGTCCGGCGCTCTGACGCCCAGTAGTCGAAGACCTGCCTGGCCGGGTCGGCCACCCGGCGAGCGGTCCCTCGAACCGCTCTCGCGGGCGTGCCCAGGAGGGCGCGCACGAGCCAGCCCAGCCACTTCAGGGGGGCCGGACGGGAACCTTTTCGACCTTCCAAGCGTTCTTTCATATGGGACCCACAAAAGGAAGGGAACCCCAAACCAAAGGCCCACGTCCAACCGAACAGCAGGAGAGGAACGACAGGGCCGAGCACGGAAGGCGCGAGAACGATGAGCGGTAACAAGGATGCGATCCGAGGTCAGAAGGCACAGGCGCTTCCCCGCGCCTCGCAGAAGTTCCCCAAAGGCAGGGTTTGTGCGGAGCCCGGCTGCGAGACGCGCCTATCGACCTACAACCGCCGGGACCATTGCTGGGCCCACGCCGAGATGAAGGTCCCCCGTCTACGCGGGAGGAAGCCGGCCGCCGGTTCCACCTAAGCCAAGATCCGGGTTCGCGCTCCTGGGACCGGGATATCCTGGCGCCCGCTAGCTCCCCGACGGATCGATGGAGGGTCTTCGTTGCGCTCACGATGGGCGATTCTCGCCGCTACATCGCTGCTCGTGTTGATCGCCGCTCCACAAGCGATCGCAGTGGCTCACCCGGTTGTTGTCGCACAAGCCGATCAGGGTGATTCAGAAACCCAAGGCGAAGAGGTATCCGGAGAGCAGAACGGTCAGAGCGACACCGATGCAGAGACCGGCACCGACAAGAAGGATTCGAAGCCGGCCGAAGTAGAAAGCGGCCCCCCTTGGACCTATCAGATGGCTCGGATCATCGTCGTTCTGGCGATCCTTCTAGGCCTGGCGATCTTCCGGTGGTACTGGAAGCTCGTCGGCAGCCGGCAGCGGGCCGCATAACAACCGCCTTGTCATGGCTCGACTGATCGAGCCGCGCGTCGCCACCGCCGTCGCGCGCAGGGTTGCCGGCGATTCTTCTCTCGACGAACCTCACCTACTCGAAAGGCTTCGTACCGATCTAGAGGTGTCTGTTCCCCGATCCGAGGAACTGGTAGCGGCTGCGAGCGGCATCCCGCAACCTCCTCCAGTGCGGTGGAGCGTGATCGACCGGGCCCGGTGGGCGCAAGCGAACATCGGCTCGATGGAGAAGATGATCAAGCCTCTGACCGACAAGGTGGGGCATCGCTTGGACTCCCTCCCTCCCTTGGTGAGGTTCGGCCAGAGAACGATCGTGTCTGTGGAGATGGGTGTGCTGCTCGGGTACATCTCGCGCCGCGTCCTCGGTCAATACGACCTACTGGTGCCGGATGAAGAGATCTCCGATCGCGCGCGTAGGCGTCATCCCACCGGTGGCGCCCCGCTTTACTTCGTCGGCGTCAACATGGTCGAGACCCAACGCAAGCTGGGGTTCGTCCCCGATGAGTTCGCTCTTTGGGTTGCCCTCCATGAAGTCACACACAGGTACCAGTTCGCAGGGGTCCCATGGTTGAAGGATCGCTTCTTCGGGTTGGTGCAGTCCTACCTGTCTTCCGCAGACGTGGATGGCCGCACCTTGAGCAAGCGGATCACGACTGCCGCCAGACGACTCGCGTCTCGGGAGGTTCCGCCGGAAGAAAGGAATCCCGTCTACCTGCTTTCCAGCGAAGAGCAACGGGTGTGGCTGGACGAGATCCAAGCTCTGATGGCGGTGGTGGAAGGGCACGGAAACTTCGTGATGGACACGGTGGGCGCGGAGGTCATCCCCTCGTTCTCTCGGATGCGCTCGCTGTTCGAGCGCCGTCGCAAGCAGGCTTCCGCGGTCCAACGGGTGATCAATAACGTTCTCGGCCTAGAGATGAAGCTGCGGCAATACGAGTTGGGTCAGGAGTTCCTCGAGAGGATCGTTAGTCGAGAGGGATTGCCGGTGCTGACCCATCTCTGGGCTGATCCGGCGCACCTGCCTACGATGCAGGAGCTACGTTCACCCGAACTATGGCTGACACGCGTCGCTTAGGGGGTCCCGGGTTCGACGTCGTCGAAGCAGCGCGTGATGCGATCACGCGCTATTCGATGCTCGAAGGTGGGGAAACGATCCTCGTTGCCGTTTCCGGGGGGCCGGACTCGACCTGTTTGCTGGATGTCCTGGCTCGTCTCGCGACGACGGAGGGTTACGAGCTCGTCGTAGCCCATGTCGATCATGGACTCTCCGAACAGTCTGAAGCGGTTGCTGCTCGGGTTGCGAAGGAAGCTGCGGAAGCAAGCTTCGATGTGCATGTGGCCCGCGCTCACGATCTGGCGGGTCCCAACCTGCACGCTCGTGCGCGCGAATTCCGTTACGGATTCTTCGAGACCATCGCGCAAGATGTCGGTGCGTCACGTATCGCTACGGGCCATACGTTGGATGATCGTGTGGAGACCACCATCGCTCGGCTCGTTCATGGAGCCGGCACGGATGGATTGGCGGGGATCCCTCCGATCGCCGCTGCTCGGATCCGCCCCCTGATAACGACCCGGCGTTCCGCTACCCGCGATTACTGCACCGAACGCAAGCTCGAGTCCTACGAGGATCCTGGTAACGACGATGAGCGATTCGATCGCGCCGTCGTGCGCAACAAACTGATCCCGATCATCGAAGAGCGCTGGGGCCGTGGTGCCACCGCTGCCATCGCGTCAGCCGCGGACGACTTGAAGGATGACGCGGACGCGTTGGCTCTGATGGTGGACCGCGTCTACAAGGATCTGGTGCGGGGGAAAGAAGGTTCGATCACGATCGACCGCGACACTTTGGTGCAGCTGCCACGAGCCCTCCGTCGCCGGGTGCTTGAGCGCGCGATCGGTCCGCTGCGAGATCGATCAGGAGGTATCTCGGCCGCGCTGGCCGCGCTCGATAGAGGGAGCAGCGGTCAACGGTTCGCGGTCGCTTCCGGTATCGAGATCCATCTAGGCCCGAAGGAAGTCCGGCTTAGTAGGATGCGCGCGTGAATCACGAGCTGCACGAAGACGTCGAGAAGGTCCTGATCAGTCACGAGGAGATCCAGGACAAGATCCGCGAGCTGTCGAAGCAGATAACCGAGGACTACAGAGGCAAAGACCTCCTGCTCGTTGGTGTGTTGAAAGGTGCCTTCGTATTCATGTCGGACCTGGCACGAGAGATCCAGCTACCGATCGAGTTCGACTTCATGGCCGTTTCTTCGTACGGCTCCTCGACCAAGTCCTCAGGAGTCGTGCGGATCCTTAAGGATCTCGATTACGAGATCACCGGACGACATGTCCTGCTGGTCGAAGACATCATCGATTCCGGGCTGACCATCTCGTACCTTTTGCGTTACCTGGAGGCCCGGGGGCCGGCGTCACTCGAGATCTGCTCGCTGTTCTGGAAGAAGGGGGAGCAAGCCGTTCCGATGGACGTTAAGTACCCTGGATTCGAGATCCCCCCGGTGTTCGTGGTGGGTTACGGCCTCGATTACAACGAGAGGTACCGGAACCTGCCCTACATAGGGGTCTTGAAGGAGTCGGCCTACTCCGCCTGAGCAAAGGGTTCGTACGGAGATATCTAGAACTAGCGGACTGCTACCCTTTTTTCCGTGAACCGCATATTCAGGTCTGCGATCTTCTATCTGGTGCTCGTGATCCTCGTCGTCTGGGTCTACAACCTCTGGCAGGCGAGCGCGGACAAGGTCGAGGCGATCTCGTCGGTCAACGAATGGATCAACCGGGTCGAGGACCAGGACATCGCCACAGCGAAGTTCCTGACCAAGGACGAGAAGGTGGTCGGTGATAGCCAGGCGGGAACGAAGTACGAGCTCAACCTTCCGACTGAGACGATCGACGAATACCAGACCCTTGCGATCGAGAACGGGGTCGAGGTCAGTGCCGACCCTCAAACTGGCTCGTTCCTCCTGACCGCGCTGTTCCAGTTCCTTCCCATCATCCTGATCGTTGGATTCTTCGTCTTCCTCATGCAGCAGATGCAGGGTGGAGGCAACCGAGTCATGAGCTTCGGAAAATCCAAAGCACGACTCGTCACGAAGGATCAGCCCAAGATCACATTCGCCGACGTTGCGGGCTTAGATGAGGCCGTCGAGGAATTGCACGAGATCAAGGAATACCTCGAAGCACCGCAGAAGTTCCAAGCGATGGGAGCCAAGATCCCGAAGGGTGTCCTTCTGTATGGACCTCCGGGAACGGGCAAGACATTGCTCGCTCGCGCGGTTGCCGGTGAGGCCGGCGTTCCGTTCTTCTCGATATCGGGATCCGATTTCGTCGAGATGTTCGTCGGTGTAGGCGCGTCCCGCGTTCGCGACCTGTTCGAGCAAGCCAAGGCGAACGCTCCCTCCATCGTGTTCATGGACGAGATCGACGCGGTCGGACGTCACCGCGGCGCCGGCATGGGTGGTGGCCACGACGAACGTGAACAGACCCTCAACCAGTTGCTCGTCGAGATGGACGGCTTCGACGTGAAGGGCGGCGTGATCTTGATCGCTGCAACCAACCGCCCGGACATCTTGGATCCGGCGTTATTGCGTCCCGGTCGGTTCGACCGTCAGATCGTCGTGGATCGCCCCGATCTCAATGGTCGCATCGGCATCCTCAAGGTGCACACGCGCGGCAAGCCCTTGTCGAAAGACATCGACATCGAGGTTCTCGCTCGACGGACCCCTGGTTTCACGGGCGCCGACCTTGCCAACGTCGTGAACGAGGCAGCATTGCTGTCAGCTCGTTTCTCCCGGTCGGAGATCGGGATGGACGAGCTCGAGGAGGCGATCGATCGGGTGCTTGCCGGGCCCGAGCGCCGATCACGAGTCATCTCCGAGAAGGAAAAGAAGGTCATCGCCTATCACGAGGCCGGTCATGCTCTCGTATCGCATGCCCTGCCGAACGCGGACCCGGTCCACAAGGTTTCGATCGTTTCCCGTGGCCAGGCCCTCGGGTACACGTTGAACCTCCCGACGGAGGACAAGTTCCTAGTGACCCGCTCTGAGCTGATCGATCAGCTGGCGATGCTCCTTGGCGGCCGTACCGCAGAAGAGATCGTCTTCGACGAGCCGACCACCGGGGCCCAGAACGACATCCAGCGCTGTACCCGGATCGCGAAGCAGATGGTGACCGAGTACGGCATGTCCGACCTTGGTCCCGTGGCGCTCGGTCACAACGAATCGCAGCCGTTCCTCGGCCGTGATTTCGGCCACGTCCAGGATTACTCGGACGTAGTCGCGGCCCGGATCGATGACGAGATCAAGCGTCTGGTTGAAGAAGCACACGACGAGGCCCGGGAGATCGTTCTCAAGTACCGCGACAAGTTGGACCTGATGGTCGAGCGCCTCCTCGAGAAGGAAACCTTGGAGAAGGCCGAGGTCGAAGAGATCCTCGCGGAGGTAGCCAAGCAGAGCCCCACGAACCCACTCGAGCGCACGAGGATCCGACGTAAGGCGCGCGACGACGCAGCAGGTGGGGAAGGTGGGACCGAAGAACCGAAACGCCGTCGCATGCCGCGGCCTGCTCCCAAGCCTCGCCTCGGCGAGGCCTAGGCCGCCGTCACTCTCTGATGCCAGACCGGCCGGACTTCGACGCGCATGTGATCGAGGATGCGGTTCGCCAGATGCTCAAGGGTATGGGGGAGAACCCGGACCGCGAGGGTCTGGCGAGAACCCCGGAGCGGGTTGCCGAGATGTTCGAGGAGTTGTTCTCCGGCATCGGCAAGGACCCGGTCGACGAGATCAACGTCGTCTTCGAGCTCGGTCACGACGAGATGATCATGGTTCGCGATATCCCCTTCCACAGCATCTGCGAGCACCACCTGGTCCCGTTCATCGGCAAAGCGCATGTCGCTTACATCCCGAACAAGCAGGGTCAGATCACGGGACTCTCCAAGCTTGCCCGGGTGATCGATGTCGCCTCCCGCAAGCCTCAGGTTCAAGAGAGGTTGACGACGGAGGTCGCCGACGCGATCGAGTCTGCTCTCAAGCCGCGGGGAGTTCTCGTCGTGATCGAAGCGGAGCATCTGTGCATGACGATGCGCGGTGTGCGCAAACCGGGGAGCCAAACCGTTACTTCTTCGATCCGGGGCCTATTCCGCGAGAACGACGCGACGCGTGCCGAGGCCATGGGCCTCATCCACCACCGGTGAACTGGCGGGCCAGCCGCTTCTCGCTCTCACTCGAACGCCCGCTCGTGATGGGAGTGCTCAACGTCACGCCCGACTCGTTCTCCGATGGGGGTCTGTGGCTCGAACCCCAAGCGGCGATCGATCACGCACGGCAGATGGTTGTCGATGGCGCCGCGATCATCGATGTTGGGGGCGAGTCGACGCGACCCGGCGCCGCGACGGTGGATGAAGAAGAGGAGCTCCGCCGGGTCATCCCAGTGGTCGAAGCTCTGGCTAGTGACCCGGGTGTCCCGATCTCTATCGACACGCGTAAACCCGCTGTAGCTCGTCGTGCCTTGGAAGCCGGAGCCGTCATCGTCAATGACACGAATGGAGAGGCTACCGACGGGCTCATGACGGATGTCATCGTTGGGATGGGTGCCGGGGTGATCCTCATGCACTCCCGAGGAACGCCGGACACGATGCGAGGACTGAACCAGTACGGGGACATCGTTGCCGACGTCTGCCGCTTCCTCCTGTCGTGGGCGCAGCGTCTTGAATCGTCGGGCGTTCCATCTGAAGCGATCGTGCTCGATCCAGGATTCGGTTTCGCGAAGTCGTCCGAACAGAACCTCGAGCTGCTGGAAAGGTTGGACGAGGTGGTCAGCCTTGGGTATCCGGTGTTGGCGGGCACGTCGAGGAAATCCTTCATCGGTGCCGTTCTGGATCTGCCCGAAGACGATCGTCTCGAAGGTACCGCTGCAACGGTGGCGTGGGCGGTATCGGAAGGAGCGAACATCCTTCGGGTTCACGACGTGAAAGAGATGGGCCGCGTCGTGAAGATGGCGGCAGCGATAGCAGCCGCGGCGAACAAAGAGAAGGCTGTTCAGTGACCGACCGCATCTCGGTCACTGGACTTCTCGTCGAGACCAAGATCGGGGTCACCGAGAAAGAGCGTTCTCGCCCCCAGGATGTCGTCATCGATCTCGATATCGTCACGGACCTTCACCGTGCTGGAGAAACCGATGATCTCGAGCACACGATCGATTATGACTCCCTCGTATCTGGCATCGCAGCCATTGTGAGGGCGAGCGAGTGCAAGCTTCTCGAGAAGCTTGCAACGAAGATCGCCGATGAGGTGTCCGCGAAAATCGGGGTCTCCGGGGTTACGGTACGGGTGATGAAACAGCACGTTCCGGTGAATGAAGAGGTGTCGGGTATCGCGGTTTACATCGAAAGGGGGTCGCTCGGATGATCGAATCGTTCATAGGTATCGGATCCAACGTCGGTGATCGCGCGGCCTTCGTGCGTTCCGCCGTCGCTCACCTGAATTCGTCCGACGGCCTCGAGGTCACTGCGACCTCCAGTCTTTACGAGACATCGCCTATCGGAGGTCCGCCCCAACGCTCGTACGTGAACATGGTCGTTCGGGTTCGAACCTCGTTGGATCATCGCGGCTTGCTCGATCTGACTCAGAGCATCGAGCAGCGCTTGGGTCGCGAAGAGAGTGAGATCCGGTGGGGGCCGCGCGTCGTTGACCTAGACATCCTCACGTTCGACAACACGAAGATCTCCGAGCCGGACCTCGAGATCCCTCACCCCCGACTGACACAACGACGGTTCGCTCTGATCCCGTTGCTGGAGATCGATCCCGAAGCGACCGACCCGTGGGGGACCCCATACAAGGGCGCTCTCGATGAGGCCGAAGGCGATGTGGAGTTGTTAGCTAGCTTCTAGTTCACCGACACTATGCTTGCCGGACGACCGGTACCCGCTAGTGGACTGGAGCGAGATCAGTGGCAACGGCGCCAAACTTTCCTTTCACTTTCGCTCTCGTTGGTGCCGGTCGTGTAGGGACCGCGGTAGCAAGCCTCCTTCTGTCCGCCGGCAACGCTCCCCAGGCGATCGCATCCAGATCGCAGCTGAGCGCTCAGCGTGCTTCCTCTTTGCTCGATGCCCCCGTGGTCGACTTGGATGATCTGCCGGACGTGGATGTCGCGCTGATCGGCGCGGGAGACGAGGCGATTCGTAGCATCGCGAAGCAACTTGGTTCCAAGGCACGCGTCGCGATCCATTTTGCCGGCGCCTACGGGCTCGAACCACTTCAGCCGGTGATCGAGTCCGGCGCCTGGGCGTGCGCTCTTCATCCGGTGCAAGCGTGTCCCGACATCTCGACGGCGATCGATCGGCTACCGGGATCCGCGTGGGGCGTGACCTGCACGTGGCCTGCACGGCAATGGGCGCATCGGTTGATCGCCGAACAACTGAACGGAACTCCGATCGATGTTGGTGAAGAGGCCCGGCCGATATGGCATGCGGCAGCAGTGTCGACATCGAACGGGATCGCCGCATTGATGGCAGTAGGCGAACGGTTGCTCGCTTCCATCGGACTAGCGGAGCCGGAACAGATCTTGGGTCCCCTCGCGCGCGGGACGGTCGACAACGCGATCGCCGGTGGTGGTGGCGCGGCCACCTTGACGGGACCTGCGATCCGGGGAGACGCGGCAACCGTGGCCCGACACCTCGATGCGATCCGCACTTCGGCACCCGAGCTTCTCGATGCTTATGCGTTAGCGGCGCGAGTGATCCTGGAGGCCGGTCGGATCGACCCCGACACTGCAGCTTCGATCAGGACCTTGCTGGGAGACTCGGGATGAGGATCGCACGCTCGGTCGATGAGGTCCGCCGCGCTATCGAGGAAACACGCGCTGAGGGATTGACCATCGCGTTCGTTCCTACGATGGGCGCCCTCCATGACGGCCATCTCTCTCTGGTGCGGGTTGCTCGCGCTCGCGCAGACATCGTCGTGTTGAGCATCTTCGTGAACCCCCTGCAATTCGGCCCTGGTGAGGACCTTCAGCGCTACCCCCGAGATGAGGAGGGAGATACCCGCTTGGCAACCGAAGCAGGTGTGGATATCTGTTTCTTGCCGAACGTCGATGAGATGTATCCGGAGGGGAGGTCGACGACCGTCAGCGTCGGTGATCTTGGAGCGATACTCGAGGGTGCCGATCGACCCGGACACTTCGACGGTGTTGCCACCGTCGTGGCGAAGCTATTCAACATCGTGGCTCCCGACGCCGCTGTTTTCGGGCAGAAGGATGCGCAACAGGTCGCGGTGATCCGGCAGATGGTGCGAGATCTATCGTTCGACATCGAGATCGTGGTCGCTCCGACGATCAGAGAGAGCGATGGCCTCGCACTAAGTAGCCGGAACGCTTATCTCTCCCAAGCGGATCGTCAGCGCTCTCCAGCATTGCATCGAGCTCTGCTCGAGGGCGAGGGTGCCCTTGGGCGTGAGGGACCGGAGATCGCCGAGAAGAGGATGTGGGAGGTTCTGATCAACGAGGACCTCGAGCCGAGCTACGCGAAGGCAGTCGATCCGGTGACCCTCGGCCCCCCTGACCCAGAGGGACCAGTCCTCCTGCTCATCGCCGCTCGAGTCGGCACCACACGTCTCATCGACAACCTGCTGGTAGATAGGGGCACCGCGAACGAGAGAAAGGGCGCGTGATGGGCCTCCTTCTGGCGGCGGATGTGGGCAACACCCAAACGCATATCGGCGTCTTCGATAAGAACGAGCTCGTCCACGAGTGGCGCGCTTCCACGGACGCGAGGCGCACCACGGACGAGTGGGCACTCGTGTTCGGTCACTTCCTTCAGTTGGAAGGCATGTCGTTCAGCAGTGGGATCTCTGGTGTAGCGATCTGCTCGGTCGTTCCCCGAGCAACCCAGGAGCTGCGGGACATGGCCAACAGGTACTTCGGCT